>JAFOEP010000043.1 GCA_017380115.1 Clostridia bacterium
AGCTGTAAGGGTTTTCGCTGACTGTGATGGTGTATGGTGCCTGCGGCTCATAATCATTGTCTGGAGTTGCACCATTGAAGTAAGAACGTGGAACGTAATTGGAATCGCGGAAGCGGTCAGCCAGTAAGCTGATCTCATGATTACTCAGCGGACGAGGACCACGAAGATGATTCAGCATCTTGATGGATTCATCCTTATTGTAAGGATACACACACAGTGCCACAACAGTCATAGCTGCCGTTTCAAACGGTGTCGACATCCCTGCCTGAGGCATTGCTGTAAATTCAGTCAAAGACGATGGACTTGATGAAATTTCAATCGGCACCGTCTTGTTTCCAAGATTCTGCACGCCTTCTTTCACCGCATTGCTCACAGCAGAAACTGCTTGTTTTTTCAATTTATCAAACAGACCCATTGTTTCACTCCTTTGTCATAGAATTAAAAATCGGATCCTGAGGTTTCACCTATTTATGGATGACCTGGCGCTGCTCGCCGGATACACGAATCAGCTCACGGGTACTGAAGTATTCTTCCAGTACGTCGGAGCTCTTGGTTGCCACAACTTTTGGACGGCGGTATGTAGAAACTTCTTCCGGAGTTACGCCCATGAATTCTTCCAGGTTGCTCATGTGGAAGCTTGGGATACCTACGGAATAACGATCATTATCCTGTACTTCGTAACCATTGACGGAAAGACTGATCAGTTCCTGTTTTGTATAGTCAAATTCCAGTCTTACACCGCGGGACAGCTGATAGTATTCAGTAAGGCCTTCCAGCGCACCTTTGCGGAAGATGTGAGCTGCCATTCTGCGAAGCTGTTCGCCGGTAACATAGATGCGATAGATCTCATCGTTGTATGGATAGATCTGCAGCAGATCCTGATAACGAACGATCGGGCCAAGTTCCTCGCCACGAATACTGCCGGAACCAACAAACATAATGTCAAGATTCAGAGCATCTTTGAATGCATCGGCGAAGAGTTTACCGAGCTCGGTTTCCTTCTCACGGATCGGATGGGTGTATCGATCTGCGAGACGAGTTACGACACGGCCATATTTCTTATCGGTCTGATCTTTGTATTTCTTGATTACTTCCTCCAGCTGACGATCGCGTAATCTTCGTTTCCTCTGTCAACTTCGTCAAGATGTTCTTCCATCTGTGCTGTATATTTTACATTTACAATTTTCGGGAATTTCTCTCCGAGAAGATTTGTCATTGCTTCTCCCAATTCAGTAGGATACAGGGATTTGCTTTGACGTTTTACATATTCACGCTTTGTGATTGTAGACATAATAGTAGCATAAGTACTCGGTCTGCCTACACCGTTTTCTTCCAGAGTTTTAATCAATGATGCTTCTGTAAATCTTGCAGGAGGCTGTGTGAAATGCTGATTTCCTACAAGTTCTTTAAGTTTTACATTGTCACCCTGATTCAAATCAGGAAGATTGTTTTCTTTTTCTTCGTTATCTTCTTTAACTTCATAAAGAACAGTAAATCCGTCGAATTTGACGCTATGACCTGTTGCACTGAAAATGCAATATTTGTCGCTTTCTTCTTCAATTGATTTAATGCTGACTTTTACAGTGTTCAAAACGCAATTGCTCATAAGAGATGCTACAAAGCGTTGCCAGATCATATTGTAAATTTTAAATTGGTCTGTTGTTAAGCTTCCTTTGACCCTTTCAGGTGTAAGTTCAACCATTGTCGGTCTGATAGCTTCATGACCATCCTGGGCATTATTTCTTGATTTGAAATATCTCGGCTTATCAGGCAGATATTTGTCACCATATTTATTTAAAATATAATCATTTGCCTGTTGTCTTGCTTCTTCCGAAATTCTCAATGAGTCTGTTCTCATATATGTTATAAGACCGGTTGGACCGAATCCCTCAACATCAACACCCTCGTACAATTCCTGAGCTATTCGCATTGTTCTCTGAGCCTGGAAATTAAGCCTTTTTGAAGCTTCCTGTTGCAAAGTTGAAGTTATAAACGGTGGAACAGGACTTTTTTGTTTTGTACCTTTTTTTACACTATCAATAACATAATTTGCATTTTCAAGTCTTTCAAGATAAGCGTCAGACTGTTGTTTTGATGTAATTTTTATCTTTCCGTTTTCGTCAGAATCAAGTGATGCTTTGAACACTTTTCTTGAATGTGCAATAAACTTCGCATCAAGTGACCAATATTCTTCAGGAACAAATTTACGGATTTCATTCTCACGGTCAACAATCAATCTGACTGCAACGCTCTGAACTCGTCCGGCAGAAAGTCCTCTTCTGATTTTCTGAGAAACAAACGGACTTAATTTATATCCAACCAATCTATCAAGGATTCTTCTTGCCTGTTGTGCATTGACAAGATCCATATCAACTTTTCTTGGCACTGCCATTCCCGCTTTTACGCCACTTTTTGTTATCTCATTAAAGGTTACACGGTTATTATCGTTTAAATCCAGATCAAGGACTGTTGCTATATGCCAGGAAATAGCTTCTCCCTCACGGTCAGGGTCGGCTGCAAGATAGATTTTTTCACTTTGACTTGCTTTTTCCTTTAACTCCTTAACAAGCTTCTCTTTGCCCTTAATAATCGCATATTTTGGCTCAAAATCGTTTTTTACATCAACGCTGAGTCTTGCTGAGGGCAAATCTCTGACATGGCCCATTGAAGCGATAACGTCATAGTCCTTTCCAAGATATTTTTTTATATTTTTAGCTTTCGCAGGTGATTCCACTATAACTAATTTGGACATACTTTTATTCCTTCCAGATAATATTTTTAAACATACTTATTTTTTTAAATAAATATGTCCCGGCTGACTTTTTATTATACCCGAAATTTCAAGCTGAGTCAATGCTACAAGAATTTTGGGCATCGGCAACCCTGTTTGTTCTGTTATTTCATCTATTGATACAGGTTTAACATCAAACACGCTTAAAACCTTCTGTGCATCAGGCGAAATATTTATTATTATTTTATCTGAATCCTTCTTTTCGGTTTCAGGGATAATGTTTTTATATTCCCTCACATCAACAGGAGCATCATTTTTTCCACCTATAACACGCTTTACTTCGTATTTTACTTTTGAGAAATCAATCTGTTCGTGATTATGATAAAGAAGGTCAGATTCAACTTTTTCCCAGTTGATTGTATCAGGATGAGTAAATGCATATTGTCCGAGAATATCAACCGAAGAAAACACAGGTGTTGCACCGTCACGAATGAGACCTATTGTTCCCATCTGCACCAGATTTGCAGCATTTCCCGGAACTGCAAAAACATCTCTGCCATAGTCCAGAGCAAGATTAGCTGTTATCAACGAGCCACTCTTTGCAGCAGCTTCAACCACAACAGTTCCCAGACTCAACGCAGCAATGATTCTGTTTCTTATCGGGAAATTAGTCCCTTTGGCTTCAACTGACGGATGATACTCACTGATAATAGCACCATTTTCAATAATATCTTGTCGAAATTCAGTGATACCGTCACGATATTTTGCATTAAATCCGCAACCTAACACAGCAACAGTTTTTCCTTTTTGCGATAATGCTCCGAGATGAGCAGCACTGTCAATGCCAAATGCTCCTCCACTGACAACAACGACACCTGCTCTGCAAAGAGATGCCGACAATTTTCCGGCAATATCAAGGCCACTGTCCGATGCACGTCTTGTTCCGACAATCGAAATAGCTTCTCTGCCCTTTAAACAGCTTATATCTCCAAGCGTATAAAGAACAAGAGGATAATTCGTCATACACATCAGTTTTTTAGGATATTTTTCACTGTCAGGAGTTATGATTCCGCATCCCGTTTTTTCACATTCAAGCAAAACTTGTTCTGCGTCTTTTAATGTTTTTGTTTTTAATTTTTTTAATTGATTTGGTGTGAACGCGTTGGAATTGATTCTCTGCATTTCTCCCGAATCGTATATGGCTTTTGGGTTTTCAAAAAACGCAACTGATTCATCAACCTTTGCACCGCTTCCGAGGCAAAGTTGCAACCATATCCAATAGAGAGTCATTTCGTT
The DNA here is from genome assembly GCA_017380115.1 of Clostridia bacterium. GTDB lineage: Bacteria > Bacillota > Clostridia > Oscillospirales > Acutalibacteraceae > SIG575. Next base: position 4,028 of record JAFOEP010000043.1, read on the forward strand.
CATCTTAATGCCTCCCACATCGTTATACAGGCTGCCATTGAAGCATTTAATGACTGTGCTCTGCCAAGCATAGGAATTGTTATCTTTTCATCACAAAGAGAAATCGTCTTTTCACTGACACCGTTGCCTTCGTTTCCTATCACGCAGACAACTCCCGAGTCAAAGGAAACCTCTGTAATCTTTTTTGCATTTTTGTCTGTAACTGTTGTAATAACCTTTAATCCTTTTTCTTTGGAAGCCGTAATTACTTCCTGCATTTCATCGCATTTTATAATCGGGAGTCTGAAAAGTGAACCCATCGAGCCTCGTAGAACTTTTGGATTATATATATCACAACAGCAGCAAACTATTGCACCATCAATGCCAAGTGCCTCAGCAGTCCTGCATATAGCACCAAGATTTGACGGGTCCTGTATGTTTTCAAGAGCAATATATTTTTTGCCTTCTTCAAGCTTTTCAAGACCTGAAACATTGTCTGAGTTTTCACACACGCAAAGAATACCCTGTGGTGTACCTGTATCAGAAAATTTTGAAAAAACATCCTGAGAAACTTCATATACTTCTTCGGATTTTCCTAAAATTTTTTCAACATCATTAAGATGCTTTTTCAAAATCCCCGACGTGTAAAACACCTGCTTGATTTTAACGTCACTTATCATTGCATCAAAGCATATTCTCATCCCTTCAACGCAGAACAAGCCCTGCTTTTTTCTGAAAGAAGAATCGGAGATAAGTTTAGTAACATATTTAATTTTAGCATTGTTTTTTGATACAATTTTTTCCAAGCTTTTCACTCCGTATAGTCATTTTAAAAACGCATTAACGCCCGTGGGTTGCCACGGGCGAATAATTATTGCATTATTTTAAAGCTTCTTTTGCTTTTTCTGTAAGAGCTGTGAAAGCAGCAGGATCTGCAATTGCAATTTCAGAAAGCATCTTACGGTTAAGTGTAATACCAGCTTTTTTAAGGCCGTTCATGAATGTTGAATAGTTCATATCGTTAAGCTTGCAAGCAGCTGAAATACGAGTTATCCAGATTCTACGGAAATCACGTTTTTTCTGTTTACGTCCGATATATGCATATTGACCTGATTTCATAACAGCCTGTTTAGCTGTTTTGAAAAGTTTGCTCTTTGAGCCGTAATAACCTTTTGCTGATTTGAGTACTTTATTTCTTCTTTTGCGAGTCATAGTCGCGCCTTTAATACGTGCCATTTTATAATACCTCCATGATAATAATTGAACGTCTTACAAGATTATTTGTAAGGAATAAGTCTCTTGATCTGTTTCTGATTTGTTGTGTCAGCAACAGCAGTCTTACGAAGATTTCTCTTGCGTTTTGTTGACTTCTTGTTCAGTATGTGTGATTTGTAGGCATGAGCACGAATCGGCTTGCCGTTTTTTGACATTTTAAATCTTTTCTTTGCACCACTGTGGGTTTTGAGTTTAGGCATTTTTATATCCTCCTTAATATTACTTACTTGACTTAGGAGCAAGGAACATCATCATGTTTCTTCCTTCCAACTTAGCAGGTTTTTCAACATTTCCTACTTCCTGACAAGCCTCAGCAAATCTTTCCATTGGTTCGTATCCGTATTCTTTATGGGCCATTTCACGACCTTTAAAGCGAATAACGACTTTCACTTTTTTGCCGGACTCTAAAAATTTCTTTGCATGATTTGCCTTTGTATTAAAATCGTGAGAATCAATGTTGAGAGAAAGTTGAATTTCTTTCGTTTCAATAACGCGCTGATTTTTCTTTGCTTCTTTTTCTCGCTTTGATTGTTCAAAACGATATTTGCCGTAATCCATAATTTTGCATACCGGTGGTTTTGCACCAGGTGCAATTTTTACAAGATCGAGATCTCTCTCTTCGGCGATTTTAAGCGCCTCTTTCGCAGACATAATTCCGAGCTGTTCGCCATCATCTGTAACGACTCTCAACTCTTTGTCGTTGATTTCCTCATTGATTTGCATTTCTTTAATACTAATACTAAAACACCTCCGAAATTTCATTGCGATTTTTTCGCATAAAGCAAAAACGCGAACTCAAAAGCCCGCGTCAATACATAAATATAGTATTCTACTATATCCTTCATATTGACCCCCGTAGGTTCAACCTCGCAGGTGAGAGCTTTTCGCTTCTGCTTCTTTGTGTGTTATATATTAACATATCATATTTATTTTGTCAACACTTTTTTTCATTTTAACAAAAAAACCTACCGACTTTGTCGATAGGCTTCTTTTATGTTTTAAATTATTCTGCCTGAGGAGCTCCAACAGGGCATGATGCTTCGCAAGAACCACAATCAATACATGTTTCTGCATTAATAACGTATTTGTCGTCGCCTTCTGTAATAGCTTCAACAGGACAATCTGCCATACAAGCACCACATGCAATGCATTCGTCTGTAATAATATATGCCATAATCTAAACCTCCCTTGAAAAGATTCAGCAAGATTTATTCATCTTGTCTGTCGCAACATTATTGTATCACATTTTATAGAAAATGCAAGACTTTTTTTCACATTTTAATATTTACCAAGTATATTCTCAGTTTTCAATATCTTTCAAAGATTCAATTTCTTCTTTGCTGAGTTTAATCTGAGAATCCTTAATAACCTTGACATCGTGACGGTTATAGCTCTGAGGAGCTGCGTCAGGACGGTTTTCAAGCGACACTTTTAAAGTACCTTTTAAAATATTGACGTCAATAACTGTTCCTTTTCCGTCAGCTGTTTTTACGATTGCACCCACTTTTGGTGTCACTCTCAGAAGATGCTCGTATGCTTCCTGTTCATATTTCAGGCAACACATAAGTCTTCCACAAGTTCCGCTGATTTTTGTCGGGTTAAGGGACAATCCCTGTTCTTTTGCCATTTTTATTGATACGGGCTGGAAACCGTCAAGGAATGTTCCGCAGCAAAGAGGTCTTCCGCACATTCCGAATCCGCCAATCATTTTTGACTCATCTCTTACTCCGATCTGACGAAGTTCAATTCTTGTTCTGAAGGTTGAAGCAAGATCTTTGACAAGTTCTCTGAAATCTACCCTGCCGTCTGATGTGAAATAAAAAATAATTTTACTTGAATCAAATGTATATTCAACATCAACAAGTTTCATTTCAAGAGAATGTGCTTCAATCTTTTTCTCGCAGATTTTAAATGCCTTTTCTTCATTCTTTTTGTTTTCTTCCAACTGTTTAAGGTCATTTTCCGTTGCAACACGAATCACCTTTTTAAGAGGTTGAACAATTTCTTCATCATCAACTTCTTTATTTGAAACAACAACCTCTCCACATTCCAAACCACGAGAAGTTTCAACAATAACCTTGACACCTTTTTTGATTTCCTGATTGTCCGGATCAAAATAATAAATTTTTCCTACTTCCTTAAATCTTATTCCGATGACCTCTGTCATATTCCTTCACTCACAGCAAAGCTGTCCTTTCATTATATTATCTGCCTGCATTTTTCCTTAACAAATAACACATTCTGCTCAAAAGCAAGCTGTTGTTAGCATTTCTTTCCAAGTCTTGTTCAATGCCATTGAGAGTTTCAATTATTTTAAACATCTGACTGACATTTAAACGCTGAGCTAAAATTTTTACACATTCTTTATCGTTTGAAATTATATTTTTCTCTTCATTTGTTTTATTATATACAACTGCATCACGAACAACAACCGTCATTTCTGCAATGCAAAGTTGCAAAAGCTGTTTGTCTTTTTCAAGTTTACCCAACACGCTCATCAACGGTGCTTCCGACGGTTCAATTATTGCCGTTGCAATTTTCAAAGACAATTCTTTTGATTCGTCAATTTTTTTCTGAGAAATATCGTTTTCTGTTGCCTCGCCAATCCTGAAAGAAGTTGCTCTCGAACGCACCGTTTCAAGCAGTTGTGATTTGTCCTCACATTCGAGCATTATCACAACATATTTCGGAGGCTCTTCAAGAGATTTCAGAATAGCGTTCTGTGCATATTCATTCATTTTGTGTGCATTACAAACAAGATAAATTTTGTAGTCCGATTCATTCGGCACAACATATATATCGTTACGGAGTTCTCGTATATCATCAATATTTACTGCTGATGTTTTTCCTTTGCCTTCATATACCTTATAATCAGGATGTGATTTTGATTCTGATTTTTTGCAGCTGTTGCACTGCATACATGGTTTTTCTTCACCTTTGCACAACAATGCCTTGGCAAAAAACGATGCAAACTCACGTCGGCTTTTTTCGTCAGACCCCTCTATTATTATCGCATGAGGTATTCTTCCCGAAGAGAAGCCGTTTTCAAGACGTGTTTTTAATTTTTCATCAAAACAAGTGTTGGAAAAATTCATCACTTCACAGCTCCGTTTTGTCGTTAATTATTTTCAGATTTCTCTTTATTACTTTTTCGCCTCTCCACGCAAATGCTCTTCCTTCAATTTCACAGTCCTCTTCAATATGAGATTGGAAACCTTGAATAAACTCTTCTATTGAAGTTTTCATCACATTTTTGTTGTGAGGACATACTTTCTGACAAATGTCGCATCCCCATGCGCAACCGTATTTTTTCATCAACTGTTGATATTCTTCCGGAATATCACCTTTTTTCTGGCTGACATGTGAAAGACAGATATCCTTGTCAAAATTTTCTTTGCTTAATGCATTCACCGGACACGCTTCAACGCATTTATTACAGTTTTCGCATCTTACAATCTCACCCGATTTAACGTTCAGGTCAAGTGTTGTTACAATTTCTCCTATAAAAACCCATGAGCCGTATTTCTCGTTTATAAGCAGACCGTTTCTTCCCAATTTCCCGAGTCCCGAAACACACGCTGTAAACACTTCGTTTATGGGTGAGTTATCAGCAAAAAATACAAATTTTTCGTTTTCAAACTTCTCTGAAAGTTTCAAAACAATTTTTTCAAGATATGCATTTGCAACCGTATGATAATCAGGCACAGCAGCATATCTGGAAACATTCAGATTTTCATATTTATTTTCTTCAAGGCAATACGGAAAAATTACCGTAATAACTGTTTTAGCATTTTCAGGTATTTTTCTGATGTTTGCACATTTTATTAAATAATCCGAAACTTTTTCATACTCGCAAAACCCAAAATCGCAAGTATATTGAGATAATATTTTTTCTACTTCTTTTCTCATATTTATTAATTTACATTTTGTCCGATTGCTATTATAATCGGCATGGTAATAATAGATATAAAGCTTATCAACGCAACTGTTTTTGATGCAAGTCCTACGTCCTTATCATATTTTGCGCTCAACATAACAGTAAGATTTGCGCTCGGTGCAGAAGCCGAAATCAGAATTGCAGTCATCATAACCATTCCGACGCTGAATAATCTCATCAGAACAAGCATAATCAGCGGTATAACTATCAGCTTCATCAACGCTGTAAGATATATTTTCTTGTTGTTGAACATTGATTTTAAATCAGTGTTGGCAAGATATGTTCCGAAGAAAATCATCGCAAGAGGTGTTTGCAATGAAGCAACATAATCTAACGGTATGTTGATTATTTCCGGAAGTTTTATGTTGAAAATAAAAAATGGTAATCCTACCAGGATAGCTATTGTTCCCGGATTTAAAATTAATTTATTCCATTCAAATTTTGCCTGTTTTGACATTATATTTACGCCATGAGTGAATGCAAGAACATTGAAAACCATTACTATTGCAGAGCAATAAAAAACGCCTTCGTCTCCAAGTATTGCCTGTGAAAGCGGCAACACCATATATCCGACATTTCCGTATGCCGTTGCCATTTTAAATATACAGTTTTCGTCATTTTTCTTCCTGAAACACAACATTGAAATAACAATTGCTATAATATGCAATATGACTCCAAGCAACCCTGCAACAAGAAGATTTTTTACATTTTCTTTTGAGTTTTCAACTGTTAAAAAAGACTGAACGATTACCGACGGTGTTATGATATAAAACAATAAATCATTTGATAATTTTGCAGCTTTTTCCTTAAATATTCCAACTTTGTCACATATAAATCCGATTGCTACGAGGACATATAATATCCCGACTTGTTTAGATGCAATTAATAAATTTTCAAGAAACATTTTTCCCTCTTATTCTTCCGTTTTTATTTCTTCTTTTAATTTTTCTGCTTCTTTTAATGTTATATTGTCTTCTTTTTCAACTTTAAGCATCACGCAACACAACACTATTATAAACGCAGCCATTGTAACGTTACAAATTTCAAGTGGGTTGCTCTGGCTGTTCAATGAAGGTAACACAATTGCAACAACAATTTTTGGCACTGATATTACAAGCGCAAACATCGCACTGATAAGTCCATAAGAATAAACTTTGCTCATTACGTGTCTTGAATTGACCTTTGATGCAAGCTGTGCAAAATAAAGCAAAAACAACATCATAAAACCTATCATAAACAATTCAAGAAGCAAATCAGAAACAAAAATAAAGCTGATTGTTCTTGTGAAGCGTTGTATCATTCTTGCTGTTGCCCAGAAAACCGGTGCCACTGCAAGAATTTTTCTGTTTTCTATGTTGATTTTTGCGCCAAAAAATCTGAGTGCAAAAAGAAGAAAATAAATCGCAGAAACTATTGCAAGCAATCCTTCTATTCCTTTTGGCAACGAACCATTTTTCATAAGATTTGAAACAACCTGGCTTGTCTCAACATTAATATTAAAGGCGTTAACTGTTTCCACCTCTTTTAAAGCTTGTGAAAAACTTGAAAGCTGAGTTGCAGCATTAACCAGAAGCGACAGACTTACAGCCACGCTTATTAATCCAAATCCGATATTTTTCCCTTCCGGCAAAGTCGGTTGAGGAACTTTCTTTGACAGATAAGATATGAAAAATATCAACAATCCTGCTGCTGCAAGGACAGCGTACAACACTGTCACAGTAACATCATTTGTTTTGTAAAATCCTGTGTCCGGTTCAATAAGCGTAAATGTCTGCCATAATCTTAAAGCGATTGCAAGAGTTGTAAAAATAGCAAAAACAGGAAGTGTTTTTTCAATTTTAAGTTTCTTTGAACTACCCTTTATACTCATTTCATATACGCTCCTCTTTTGGAATGTATGCTTCTTCAACCGAACTTTTTTCTCTCTTTTCTATCGGCACATATTCACGGGAATGTGAAACGCTCTTATATGCAGGACGAATAATTCTATCTGCTGTCAGAACTTCTTCAATTCTGTGTGCGCACCAACCTGCAATTCTTGCCGTTGCAAAAAGTGGGGTAAACAAATCTGCCGGAATTTTCAGAATGTCATACACAAGTCCTGAATACAAATCGACATTTGCGCACATAATTTTTTCTTGTTTCTTGACTTGCTTGAATACAACAGGTGCCATCTTTTCAATGTTTTTCAAGAGTGCAAATCTCTTCTGACAAGCTTCGTCCAACTGACATTTTTCTATCTGTTTTTTGAGAACGATTGCTCTTGGGTCTGACAAAGTATAAACTGCGTGGCCCATTCCGTAAATCAATCCTGAGCCGTCACCTGCTTCTTTTCTCATTATCTTTGCAAGATATTCTGCAACCTGATTTTCGTCAGTTACATCTTTAATGTTTTCTTCCATTTCTCTGACCATTTCAGAAACCTTGATGTTTGCACCACCGTGTTTCGAGCCTTTCAAAGAACCAATACCTGCTGAAATAGCAGCATAAGTGTCTGTTCCGCTGGAAGACAATACTCTGGTTGAAAAGCTTGAATTGTTTCCTCCGCTATGCTCTGCGTGTATAATCAGACATTTATCAAGAAGTTTAGCTTCTTCATCAGTAAATTTGCAATCACTTCTGATTGTTCTGAGAATTGATTCAGCAACTGACTGCTCCGGTTTAAGCTGATGAATATACATACTTTTTTTATAATAATTCTTTCTCTTGACCTGATATGCATAAGACATAATTGTCGGAAGCTGTGCAATCAACTGAACAGACTGTCTTACAATATTTTCAATTGAAATATCATCCGGATTAGGGTCATATGAATACAATGACAAAACGGATCTTGCAAGTTTATTCATAATGTTTGGCGAAGGAGCTTTCATTATCATATCTTCTACAAACTCGTCAGGTAATTCTCTTGCAATTCTGAGAGATTTTGTGAAAATATCAAGCTGCTCTTTTGTCGGAAGTGTTCCGAAAATCAACAACCAGCATACTTCTTCAAACCCGAATCTGTCTTCTTTTTCGCAGTTTTCAATAATATCTTCCATATTATATCCACGATATGTAAGTTTACCTTGCTTGGGGATTCGTTCTCCATCGCTTATATAATAGCCTTCAACGCTACATATTTTTGTAACACCTGCCATAACGCCTGTTCCGTCGGCATTTCTCAATCCTCTTTTTACGTTATATTTTGCATAATCCTCAAAATCAATATGGTAATTTTTTTCGAGTGCTTCGCATAAAGTTAAAATGGTTTCGTCTTTTACAGGATCTATATAATTAAACACAAGTTATCCCCTCTCATAAAAATATATAATATCTGAACTTATATTATATAATATAATTCACCAAAAAGTCAAGCAAAAAGGACGGTAGATATTTATGAAGTTTACAGGAGTTTTATGCATTTTTCTTATCTTATCAATGATTTTCGTTCCCATCATTTCTATCGGAAAAGAACCTGTATCGGTGTCCTCTTCACCGGCACAGACTTCCGTCAGTGAAAAAACTCAACCAAACGAAAAAATAAAGGTATACATTACCGAAACGGGCAAGGTTGAAAAGATTGATCTGACCGAATATACAATCGGGGCAGTTTGTGCCGAAATATCTCCAAATTATGAAGAAGAAGCGATTATGGCTCAGGCAATTGCCTGTAAAACTTATGCTGTTTATATGATGGAAAACGACGTCTATGACAAAGCTGATGTGTCCGATGATTATACAATACACCAGGGATATATTTCAAAAGATAAGCTCAAAGAAAAGTGGGGAGAAAAATTTGATGCTTATTATCAGAAAATAGCCTCAGCCGTCAAAAAAGTTGATGACAAAATCATTACATATAACGGCAAAGTAATCCAACCCGCTTTTTTTGCCTTGTGTGGTGGCAAAACTGAAAATGCCGAAGATATCTGGGGAAATGAAGTTCCCTATCTCAAAAGCGTTGTCAGTGTCGGAGATGAACTTGCGTCAAGCAACACAAGCACAGTCAGTTATAGCGTTGATGAATTTGTAAATTGTTGCGAAAATCTTGAAAAGTGTAAGCTGTCTGACGACAAATCAGATTGGATCGGAGAAACAAAAAAGACTGATGCCGGTTCAGTCAAAAATATCGTGATTGGCTCTCAGTCTTACACAGGTGCAAAAATTCAAAGGGTATTCAATTTAAAATCAATTAATTTTTCGTTGAAATATGATGGTAAAAATTTTGTTTTTTCCGTTATAGGTAACGGTCATGGAGTCGGTATGAGTCAATACGGTGCTGACTATATGGCTCGTCAGGGAAGCAATTATGAGGAAATTCTCAAGCATTATTATACATCCGTTGAAATAACCGACTATTAATTTATTTCATATCATACAAGTTCAGATTCACGCAACGGATTCCTCCATTTACAATATCTATATAACCAAAATTGCCGTCACGAATGCTTCCGGGATTAAAATAATAAACCGAATCCTCGTATTTTGTCACAGGTTTATGGGTGTGACCATACAATATAATATCAGAATTATACTTTTTTGCTTCTGTTTTCAAAAGTATGTCTGAAAATTTAACACGTTGAAGATGTCCGTGAGTGCAAAAAATTTTTTTCTTTCTGATTTCAAGCAATCTGCTGTCGGGAAGTATCGATGACAAGTCACAATTTCCTCTGACTTGAATAACCTCCATATTTTCAAGCGTGTTATCTGAAAAACTCATATCCCTTTCACCGTCACCAAGATGTATAATCATATCAATGCTGTCTTTCATATATTCAACAGCTTTTCTGACTTTACTTCTGTCTGAATGTGAATCGGATAAAACAAGTATTCTCATTTTTAAACCTCCGGGAGTGATTTTTATGGATCAAAAGAATTTTGATGAACTTTTAAAAGACAAGAACGACACAAGCAAGGTTACTGAATTTGTGAACAACAATTTGTCAAAAGAACAAAAGTCCCGTCTTAGCGAAATTCTCAGCGACAAAGATAAACTCAAATCAATTCTTGAATCAAGCAAGGCGCAAGAACTTATCAACAAATATTTTAAGGGTTAAATTATGGATAACATCGGTGACATTATTTCCTCATTAAGTGAGAAAGATATTGAGAATCTCAAAGAGGCTGCACAATCATTTTTAGGTGACAGTCAATCGCAGAAAGACGAGTCATCTAAAAACAATTTTTTCCCTGACCTCGGTTCTATTGACCCTCAGATGATTGGGAAAATAACAAAAATAATGTCGGGTCTTAACAAGCGTAACGAAAGATGCGAATTGATTTCTGCGTTGAAGCCTTTTTTAAGTTCAGACAAACAAAAACGTGCAGATCAGGCTATGCAAATTATCCGTATGATTGAACTTATACCGATGTTAAAAGATCAGGGGTGATTTTATGAAAGACTATTCATACGGCGATATAGCAAAAATGCAATTACAAGCTGTAGAAGATGCCCGGAATATGAGCAGCCGCTCAGCTTTACCTGACGAAGAAAAGCATCCCCCTGAACCGTCAGGTGACTGCAAAAAATGCCAGAACAAAGGTTGCGAGAAAAATCCTTCGTCAAGCAAAAAGAAAAGTCTGTTTGACCTTGACGACGATAAGTTTCTGCTGATTGCTCTGATTCTGATTCTGATGAAAGGTTGTGACGACAAAACGTTGTTACTTGCGCTTTTATATATTATGATGTAAATTCAACGAATGACATTCTCGAATTTACCACCCGTTACAATACATAAATCTTTTGGTGAAACTTTCATCTGATATCCGATTTTCCCTGCGCTTACAAAGATTTTTTCTATTTCAAGCGCCTTTGAATCAAAAACACTTGTATACTGTTTTTTCATCCCTACCGGGCTACATCCGCCACGAATGTACCCGGTGACTTTATTTATATCTTTGACGTGTATCATTTCGACAGATTTTTCACCAACTGCGTTTGCCGCTTTTTTCAAATCAAGTTCCTCTTTCGCAGGAACAACAAAAACATAATAATTCTTTGATTTTCCCTGTGTAACAAGGGTTTTAAACACTATGTCAACATCCACTCCCAGCTTTTGTGCGACAGATATCCCATCAATCGCTTCTTTGCAAGGGTATGTTATCAATTTATATTCAATTTTATTTCTTTCAAGAATTCTTATTGCATTGGTTTTTTCGTTTCCCATTTTAACCTCAAAATCAAAAGGCTATTGTCAAAACAATAGCCTTTCGTAATTATTTATGATTTCTGCCACCGTTTCTGCGTGGTTTATTGTGTTTTGGTGCGTCAGAGATTTCGTTTTCAGGAACAAGTCCTTCAACGTCAATCAATGCTTCACGGCGAGAGAGATTCAATCTTCCCTGTTCGTCAATTTCACGGACTTTAACTATAACCTCGTCACCTACGTTTACTACGTCTTCAACTTTTTCAGTTCTCTTTACATCAAGGTGGCTGATGTGAACAAGACCTTCTTTGCCCGGTGCAATTTCAACAAATGCTCCGAAGTCCATTACCCTTGTAACTACGCCCTTATAGATTCCACCGATTTCCGGGTCATTTGCAATTGTTTCAACTATCATCAATGCACGTTTTGCATCATCAATGTCAATTGCAGAAATGAAAATTGAACCGTCTTCTTCAACGTCAACTTTACAGTTACATTCAGCACAAATCTTCTGGATAACTTTACCTTGTTTGCCGATAACTTCGCTGATTTTGTCAACAGGAATTTTTGTTGTAAGCATTTTCGGCGCATATTTTGAGAGTTCTTCTCTTGGCTTATCAATAGCTTTGAGCATAACTTCATCAAGGATATATTCTCTTGCTTTATGTGTCTTTGCAAGAGCTTCTTTGATTATTTCAGGAGTAAGACCATGAACTTTAAGGTCCATCTGAATTGCTGTGATACCTTTGTGAGTACCTGCAACTTTAAAGTCCATATCGCCGAAGAAGTCTTCGAGTCCCTGAATGTCAACCATTGTCATAAAGTCGCCGTAAACGCCTTCATCACCTGTGATAAGACCGCAAGAAATACCTGCAACAGGAGCTTTAATCGGAACACCTGCTGCCATAAGTGAAAGTGTTGAACCGCAGATTGAGCCCTGTGATGTTGAACCGTTTGATGAGAGAACTTCTGATACAACTCTGATTGTGTATGGGAATTCTTCAACTGATGGGATAACAGGTACAAGTGCTTTTTCTGCCAATGCACCGTGTCCGATTTCACGTCTTCCCGGTCCTCTTGATGGTTTTGTTTCACCAACTGAGTATGATGGGAAATTATAATGGTGAATATATCTCTTTGATGTTTCATTGTCAATGCCATCAAGAAGCTGTGCATCGCTGACAGGTCCAAGTGTTGTGATTGAAAGAACCTGAGTCTGTCCTCTTGTGAACATACCTGAACCATGTACACGGTCAAGCAAATCAACTTCTGCTGCAAGAGGTCTGATTTCGTCTATTCCTCTGCCGTCAACACGTTTTCCTTCGTCAAGAAGCCAACGACGTACAACGAATTTCTGAAGCTTATAAAGACATTCGTCGATTTTTTCGATTTGTTCTTCATATTCTTCGTCAAATTTTTCATGAACTTTTTCATAAACAGGTTTGAGTCTTTCGTCTCTTACAAGTTTATCGTCTGTATCAAGAGCAGCTTTAACATCGTCAATTGCAAACTCTTTGATTGCTTCAAACATTTCTTCCGGTGGGTCGTTTGATGGGAAATCAACTTTTTCTTTTCCGACTTCTGCTCTGATCTGATTGATGAATTCAACGATTTTCTGGTTTTCTTTATGTGCAAACATAATACCGTCATACATTGTTTCATCATCAACTTCATTAGCAGCAGCTTCAATCATTGCAACAAGGTCAGCAGTTGAAGCAACTGTAACGTACATTTCTGATTTTTCTTTTTCTTCTGCAGTCGGGTTGATTACAAAGTTACCATCTACAAGGCCGACAACAACGCCACCAATCGGGCCATCCCACGGAATTTCTGAAATTGAAATTGCGATAGATACACCGATCATAGCTGTGATTTCAGGTGAACAGTCAGGGTCAACAGACATAACTGTTGCAACAACTCCGACGTCATTTCTCATATCTTTCGGGAAAAGCGGACGAATCGGTCTGTCGATTACTCGTGATGCAAGAGTTGCTTTTTCACTTGCTTTTCCTTCACGTCTCTGGAATGATCCCGGGATTCTGCCAACTGAATAGAGTTTTTCTTCAAAGTCTACTGAAAGAGGGAAAAAGTCTACGCCCTCTCTTGGCTTTGGTGCCATTGTTACTGTACAAAGTACGTTTGTTTCGCCGTATTTTACCAATACTGCACCTGCTGCAAGACCTGCCATTTTGCCTATTTCTGCAACAAATGGTCTGCCTGCAATTTCTGTTTCAAATTTTCTGAAATTTTCAAACATTTTTTTATTCCTTTCCTTTATACATTTAACGAAAGGCAGGATTTAGCAATAAATCCAACACCTCATCAAGATGCTCGATTTACCGCTAAACTCCTTTAATTCAGCCTTCCGTTTTTAACCTCAAAAGGCAGACAAGTTGTTATTCCTGTCTGCCTTGATTCCCGAATTATTTACGGATATTAAGTTTAGCGATAATTGCACGATAACGTTCAATATCAACTTTCTGAAGATAGGCAAGAAGATTTCTTCTGTGACCTACGAGTTTGAGAAGACCACGTCTTGAATGATGGTCTTTCTTATGAACTTTGAAATGTTCATTAAGATCATTGATTCTTTTTGTAAGAACTGCGATCTGAACTTCCGGAGAACCTGTATCTCCTTCTTTGATGGCATATTCTTTAATAATTGCCTGTTTTTCTGCCTGTGTCATTTTTTTCACCTCATTATTTTATTTATTCTGTAATTACAAATCCCAGCAACAGGCAGGTGAAACACCATAATGGTTTAATCCTGTTCCCGAGAAAAGAATCCAGCAAAAGATAATATAACACATTTAATTGCTTTTGTAAAGCCTTTTTCTTAAATATTTTATTATTTATTTTTTCTGAAAATCAACAATTTACTGAAAATGTAATTCAAAACAACAATGACAACCGCCATAATTATTTTAACCATAATTGCGTTCATACCAATTATGTTGTTTAAGAAAAATAATCCTGCTTCCTCAACGCCAAGCGACACCAATCTTGCGCAAACAAACATCAATATTTCTTTGAAGAATATTCCCACTTTCATACTTTTGCTTTCAAAGACAAAAAGTTTGTTGACAAAAAACGCAAACACGACGGACACAATCCACGCTATTACGTTTGCAATATGAACGCTGATTTTTTCAGAAAACATTCCTGTTTTTCCAAACAACGCAAACAACAGATAAAAGCACACGAAATTAACGACAGTAGTCAGCACCCCAAAAATAAGATAAAGCAATATTTCCCTGCTGAACAGCTTTTTTAAAAAGCCATTCAATTTCTTGTTTTTAACGTGTTTATCAATTGCGTTTTGAAAATACAAAAAGCATTTATTGATTTTATCAGACATTAATTTCAACCTCAATGCCGAGTTCGTCTTTATATTTTTCTATAATAGGTTTAATTTCATTGTTTACGAATTCAACAGTCTGTATCGGAGCAATACCTACAAAGTTTTCAGGTTTCATAAGACTTTCAAGTTCTTCATAAGTCATATTGAAATCTTTGTCTTCTGCGATTCGTTTCAACAAATCATTTTCTTTACCGTAAAGTTTAACCTGCTTTCCGGCTTCCATAGAATGAACTCTGATTTTTTCGTGAAGTTCCTGACGGTCTCCACCTTTTTTAACTGCTGACATCATTATGTTTTCCGTTGCCATAAACGGAAGCTCGCTCATAAGATGTTTTTCAATCATTTTCGGGTAAACGACCATACCGTCTACAACGTTATAATAAATTTCAAGTACTGCGTCTATTGCAAGAAATGCTTCTGCGACGCTCAATCTCTTGTTTGCAGAGTCATCAAGTGTTCTTTCAAACCATTGAGTTGATGCCGTCATACACGGATTCATTGCATCACAAATCACAAATCTTGAAAGGGATGCTATTCTCTCGCTTCTCATAGGATTCCTCTTGTATGCCATAGCAGATGAACCTATTTGTGTCTTTTCAAACGGTTCTTCAACTTCTTTGAGGTGTTGGAGAAGTCTGAGGTCGTTTGTAAACTTTGATGCTGACTGTGCGATTGAGCTGAGAACATAAAGCACCTGGCTGTCAAGTTTTCTTGGATATGTCTGTCCTGAAACTGCAAAGCAACTGTCAAATCCTGTTTTTTCAGCGATTTTCTGTTCAAGTGCTTTTATTTTTTCAACGTCACCGTCAAAAAGTTCTTTGAAACTTGCCTGTGTTCCCGTTGTTCCTTTTGAACCGAGAAGCTTCATCTGTGAAATCTGAAATTCAAGTTGATTCATATCAAGCAACAAATCCTGCAACCACAAGCAAGCACGTTTTCCGAGAGTTGTCGGCTGTGCAGGTTGGAAATGTGTAAACGCAAGACACGGCTGGTCTTTTTGTTCAATTGCAAATTTTGAAAGCTTGTCCATCAGATTTACAAGTTTTTTTCTGACAAGTTTAAGAGCAGAAGTCATAATTATTATGTCCGTATTATCACCAACATAACATGAAGTTGCTCCAAGATGGATAATACCTTTTGCTTTTGGGCATTGTTTGCCATAAGCATGAACGTGTGCCATAACGTCGTGGCGGACAATTTTTTCTTCCTGCTGTGCAACGTCATAGTTTATATCGTCACGATATTTTTTCAATTCTTCGATTTGTTCATCAGTGATGTCAAGGCCAAGTTCTTTTTCACTTTCAGCAAGAGCTATCCAAAGTGTACGCCATGTTCTGAATTTAAAATCCGGCGAAAAAAGATATTGCATTTGCTTACTTGCATATCTTGAATTAAGTGGTGATTCATACGTATCTTTCATAATATTATACTCCTTTTGCCTGTTAATAATATTTATTCTACCATATTTCAACTGTTTTGTATAGTTTTTTTATCATCATTTTTATTATTTGCAATGTTCATCAATGCAAGAATCTGTTTTATCGTGTCAATTTGCGACTGACCTTTTATGATTTTAACCTTAAAATTTGTTCTTCCCGTTGTTGAAACGGTCAGTCTGCCTTTGACAGCGTTTGAAATAGCAGAAAGTTTTTTCATATCAAGAACATCGCTGTAAAAAACAACCCTGTCTTTTTCCTGACCTATTTCATAAATTCCGTTGTCGGAAGCACTGTTCCGAAGCAACGAAATATTGACAAGTCCCATAACGCTTGATGGTGGGTCACCAAATCGGTCAATGAGCTCATCCACAACGTCATCAGCATCTTCCTGCGTCCTGATATCTGCAATTCTTCTGTACATAGCAAGTCTGTTAGGTACGCTCTGAATATATTTTTCAGGAATGTTTGCATCGATATTCAAATCTATCAGACATTCCTTTTCTTCCGATTTTTTGTCACCTTTTTCTTCGCTGACTGCATCAGACAGTATTTTCAGATACATATCATAACCGACCGCTTCCATATGCCCGTGCTGTTGCGCTCCGAGTATATTCCCTGCGCCTCTCAGTTCAAGGTCTCTCATCGCAATTTTAAAGCCTGACCCGAACTCGGTAAATTCTTTGATTGCGCTCAGTCTTCT
The DNA here is from genome assembly GCA_017380115.1 of Clostridia bacterium. GTDB lineage: Bacteria > Bacillota > Clostridia > Oscillospirales > Acutalibacteraceae > SIG575. The sequence goes on from JAFOEP010000043.1 coordinate 20,847, forward strand.
TTCTGCAATTTCTGAAATCTGTTTACCTCTCGTGAAAGTGAAATACGCACTTGCTCTTCTCGAACTTCGTCCCACTCTTCCTCTGATCTGATGAAGTTGCGAAAGTCCCATTCTGTCTGCGTTTTCAATTATAAGAGTGTTTACGTTGGGAACGTCTACGCCCGTTTCAATTATAGTTGTGCAAACAAGAATATCAATTTCTCCGTCTATAAGACCTTTCCACACATCACTGAGCTCTTCTTCGCTCATTTTGCCGTGACCTACAACTATTCTTGCATCGGGCAGATATTGTTTTATTTCGTTTGCTTTTCTGTCAATGGAATCAACGTTATTATACAAATAATACACCTGACCTCCACGACGCAATTCTTTTTCCATCGCCTGTGCCAGAACATCCATATTTTGTTCAAGTATATATGTCTGGACAGGATATCTGTCCATGGGCGCTTCTTCGATAATGCTCATATCACGAATACCCGTCATCGCCATATTGAGCGTTCTCGGAATAGGCGTTGCCGACAATGTCAGAACATCAACGTTGCTGAATCTCTCTTTGAGTGCTTCCTTTTGACCCACTCCGAATCGCTGTTCCTCATCGACAATTACTAATCCTATATCACGAAACTCTATATTCTTTGAAAAAAGTTTATGCGTTCCGACTACTATGTCTACGCTTCCCCTTTTCAATCCCTGAATAATTTCCTTTTGTTCTTTTGCGCTTGTAAAGCGGGACAACATTCTGATTTCAACAGGAAACCCTTCAAACCTTTTTGTAATTGTCTGATAATGCTGCAAAGCAAGTATGGTTGTCGGCACAAGAATTGCACACTGTTTTGAATCTGCAACGCACTTAAAAACGCCTCTCAACGCAACTTCCGTTTTACCAAATCCGACATCTCCGCACAAAAGTCTGTCCATAGGATACGGTTTTTCCATATCCTTTTTGATTTCGTCAATGCAACGAAGCTGGTCTTCCGTTTCGTCAAACTCAAACCGTCTTTCAAAATCACTCTGCATATCAATATCCGCAGAAAAAGCGTGTCCCTGAATTTTCAGTCGTTTACTATAAAGCTCAACAAGTTCTTCCGACATATCTTTAACAGCGGACCTGACTTTTTTCTTTGTTTTAAGCCATTTGTCGCTACCCAGAGAATTAAGTCTGACACGACTCGTTTCACTTCTCGGCCCGATATATTTTGCAATCAGATCAAGCTGAACAACAGGAACATACAAAATATCATCTTTTGCATATCTTATTTTAATATAATCCTTTATTGCCCCTCCTGCCGAAAGCTGAGTAATACCCTCATAAATACCTATTCCGTGGTTTACGTGAACAACATAGTCACCTTTGTTCATCTCTTCAAGACTATGAAAGCTATTTGACATTTTATAGGCAGAATTTTTGTGTATTTTTTTCTTGCCCTGTCTGTTACCATAGGATATTACCGTGAATTTAAGATGAGGAAATTCAACACCTGCGCTGAGTCCTCCGGGAATTACACAAACACTTCCAACCGGCAGATTTTCAACTTCTTTTTCAAAATAAACGCTGTTATATCGTTCTTTGAACAAATCTCCACTCAATGCTTTTGCCGCTTTGTCCGTGCCGGACATTACGACTGTCAATCTGTCTTTTTTCTTCTTAAATGGTGCAAGGTCATCAAGCAACACTGATGCCGTACCATTCCACAAAGTTGTCTGTACGCAACTGAAATTGATCAACTCCTTAACAGAAGTATCAAAACTCCCCCTCGGAAGATTGTCCATATAAATTGCCCCGAAGGATTTATAATTTTCAATCAGTTCGTCTTGCGTTATCATATAATTTTCAAGGCCTTTGCAAAGCGTTGCTTCTTCAAGCATTGACTTATATTCGCTGTTAAACAGCTTCAGAAGTGATTCTGCCCTTGTTTTGACATTAACACTTTCACAAACAACAAGCAAACTGTTTTCTTTTTCAAAATAATCCGAAACTTTTCCGACTGACGAATATGCGACAGGCAAATATTTGTCACAAGAATCAAGCCTGATTCCCGCTTTCAACCTTTCAATATCGTTGTTGATATTTTCTTTTGCCTTTACGCTTCCCTTGCCTTTTATATTTCCGACAAATTCTTCAAGAATTCTGACAGCCTTTTCGTTGCTGTCAAAAACTACTTCTCTTGCAGGAATAATTGTAATATTCTTTGTTACATCTGTCCTTCTCTGGCTTTCCGTTTCAAAATAGCTTATTGTATCGACAGTATCTCCCCAGAATTCAATTCTGACAGGATTGTCACAACAAGGAGGATAAACGTCAAGAATTCCTCCTCTGACGGAAAACTGTCCTGCTCCGTCGACCTGACTGCTTCTGACATATCCCGCTTTAATCAGTATATCAACAACTTTTTCAAGAGCTATTTCATCGCCCGATGACAAGGTTAAACTTCTTTTTTTCAATTCCTCGCAAGGCAAGGTGTTTTGCAAAAATCCCTCAACGCTACATACGGCAATGTCATATTCACCCGTTGCAATTTTTGACAGAGCGTTCAATCTTATATGCTCATATTCTTTTGAAGTTGTCTGCGTTGAAACGAAGCTGAAATCCCTTGCAGAAATTTTGACAGTCCTGCTTCCGAGCGTCTGCAAATCTGAAACCATTTTTGTTGCAGTTGCTTCGTCGGGCATTATTGCCACTATTTTTTTCTTCTCTGTTTTGCTAAGGGTATGGCAAATAAAAGCCTTTCCGATGTTGGGAAGACCTAACGCACCAAGCGGGAGACGCCCTTTTTTGATTGCGTTTGAAAGAAGAACATATTCTTCATCTTTTTCAATTATTTTTGAAAAGCACGACATATTCTGCCATCCCTCCTTTTTTCAACGCCGAAATGCCGCAATGCAAAATTTTTATGCATTACGGTATTCTCTCTTGTTTATATCTTATGTATTATAACATTTATTTTTTACAAAATCAAATATATTCTTTCGACAAAAAACACGGTACATTGAATCAATGTACCGTGTTTCTGAATCAAACATTATAATTTTATATTTACGGGCATTTTGTTTTCACTTTAACGCCCTCTTTATACTTAATTTATCAGCCGATAACTCTGACTGATTTAACGCCTGCAATTGCTTTAAGTGCATCTTCGTCAGCTTTTACGTCTGCAACAGTATAAGCAATGTCGCCTCTCTGAGCTGTGACAACTTCTGCGCCAAGTGCTTTCTTAACATCCTCTGTTGCACTTGCATCGTGAATCACACAAGTTCTTACACCGTTAACTTCACCAAGTTCAACTCTCGGAAGGTTTACAGAGTTAATGATTTCACCTTTTTCTATGTAAGAAATAATCTGGTCAGCTGCCATAACAGCACAGTTGTCCTCAGATTCCGGAGTTGATGCGCCAAGGTGAGGAATTGCAACAACGCCTTTAACGTCGATCATTTCATCAGACGGGAAGTCAACAACATAAGCTGCAACTTTTCCGCTTTCGATAGCTGCAATCATATCATCAGATTTTACAAGACCTGCTCTTGCAAAGTTGAGGATTCTTACTCCGTCTTTCATTTTTGCAAGTGTTTCGTTGCAAATTGTATTTTTTGTTGAATCATTAAGTGGCATATGAAGTGAAATATAATCACTTCCTGCATAAATATCATCAACGCTGTTAACAATTTTGATTCTTTCATCGTCACTCTGAGGATTTCCGAAGCTATCATATGCAAGAACGCTCATACCAAGTGCTGCTGCAGCTTTTGCAACTTTCTTGCCGATTGCGCCGTATCCGATAATACCAAGAGTTTTACCAAGAATTTCAGGACCTGCAAATGCTGATTTTCCTTTTTCAACTTCTTTGCCGACAGTGTCACCATGTCCTTTGAGAGTTTTGCACCAATCAATTGCTTCTACAATCTTTCTTGATGACATAAAAAGTCCACAGATTACAAGCTCACAAACTGCGTTTGCGTTTGCACCGGGTGTGTTGAAAACACAAATGCCTTCCTCTGTATATTTTTCAATCGGAATATTGTTTGTACCTGCACCTGCACGTGCAACTGCGATAACGCTTTTGTCAATTTCCATTTCGTGCATTGATGCACTTCTTACCATGATTGCAACAGGGCTTTCAACGCTGTCGCCACATTGATAAACGCTTTTATCAAAGCGATCTGTACCACAAGCTGCAATTTTATTCAATGTTAAAATATTTTTCATAATATTATCGCCATACGGTATTTTAACTTCATACCGTTCCTTTCGTAAAATTAAATGTTCTCTGCTTCGAATTTCTTCATAAATTCAACCAATTTTTCAACGCCTTCGATTGGCATTGCGTTATAAATTGAAGCTCTCATACCACCAACTGAACGGTGACCTTTAAGGTTTACAAAACCTGCTTTTGTTGCTTCTTCAACAAATTTTGCATTGAGTTCGTCTGAACCTGTTACAAATGTTACGTTCATAAGAGAACGGCTTTCTTTGTCTGCAACTGCTGTGAAAAGTTTGCTGGAATCAAGGAAATCGTAAAGAATAGCAGCTTTCTTTTCATTTCTTTCTTTCATTTTTTCAAGTCCACCGATTTCGTTCTTGATCCATTCAAGAACAAGCTTGCACATATAAATGTTATAGCATGGTGGTGTGTTGTACATTGAATCGTTGTCTGCCATGTTTTTGTAATCCATAACAGATGGAATCATTTCGTCTGCTTTTCCGATAAGGTCTTCACGAACAACTACGATTGTAAGTCCTGCAGGAGCAACGTTTTTCTGTGCACCTCCGTATACAAGTCCGAATTTTGAAATATCAAGTGGTTCGGAAAGCATACATGATGAAATGTCTGCAACAAGCGGTACATCTCCTGTTTCAGGTATGTATGGGAATTTTGTTCCGTAAATTGTGTTGTTCAAACAGATATATGCATAATCTGCATCAGGACGAATGTCTTCTTTTGAGAAGTTCGGAACACATTTGAAGTTGTCATCTTTTGTTGATGCAATAACTTTGATGTCTCCGTATTTTACAGCTTCTTTATAAGCTTTGTTTGAGAACTGACCTGAAATTGCATAGTCAGCTTTCTTTGAGCCGTTAAGAAGATTGAGCGGAATAGCTGCAAATTGAAGTGATGCCCCACCTTGAAGGAAGAGAACTTTGTAATTATCAGGAACATTATATACTTCTCTGAAAAGAGCCTCTGTATCTTTTGCTATTTTATCAAAAACCTTTGAACGATGTGACATTTCCATAACGGATTGCCCACTTGTTTCATATTCCATCATTTCAGATGATGCTTTTTCCAAAACTGATTCCGGCAACATTGATGGACCGGCTGAAAAATTGTATACTCTTGACATATTAAATTACCTCCCGGTTTATTTTACATAACAACAATACAGTCGTTCAAAATTTCAAATTAAATTATATACTTATAAAAATTGTTTGTCAATGAAAAAACTCGAATTTCTGCGTTTTTATGCTTATTTGACAAAAATTTAACAAAAAAATATTATCTTTATTGTAAATGGTACTTGAAAATTTTCACATAATATAATACAATATTATGCAGTTAGAAATTAATAAATAAGATTTTAATTAACTTTATGCAATTAAGAAAGGATGTTTTTATGAACGTACTCAACAAAAAAACTGTTGAAGATATTGCCGTAGCAGGTAAAAAAGTTCTTGTTCGCTGCGACTTCAACGTACCTCTTGATAACGGAGTTATCACAAGCGATAAAAGAATTGTCGCTTCATTGCCGACAATTGAATATCTCATCAAGAACGATGCAAAAGTAATTCTTTGCTCTCATCTTGGTCGTCCGAAGGGTGAATTCAAACCTGAATTTTCTCTTGCTCCTGTTGCCGCAAGACTTTCCGAACTTCTCGGTAAAGAAGTTAAAATGGCAACTGACGTTGTTGGTGAAAGTGCTCAGTCTCTTGCAAAAGAACTTCAGAACGGCGATGTTATGCTTATTGAAAACGTAAGATATCACGCAGAAGAAACAAAAAATGACCCTGAGTTCAGCAAAAAGCTTGCAGACCTTGCAGAAATTTTTGTTAACGATGCTTTTGGTTCAGCTCACAGAGCTCACAGCTCAACAACCGGTGTTGCTGATTATATCCCTGCTGTTTGCGGTTACCTCATTCAGAAAGAAATCGCATTCATCGGTGGTGCTCTCGAAAATCCGAAGAGACCTCTTGTTGCTATCCTCGGTGGCGCAAAAGTTTCTGACAAAATCGGTGTTATTACAAACCTCATCGAAAAAGTTGACACACTTATTATCGGTGGTGGTATGGCTTATACCTTCATGAAATCTCTTGGTCATTCAATCGGTACTTCTCTTCTTGAAGAAGACAAAGTTGAACTTGCAAAAGAAATGATGGAAAAAGCAAAAGAAAAAGGTGTTAAATTCCTTATTCCTGTTGATAACGTAGTAGGTAAAGAATATGCTCCTGACACAGAAGCTATGACAGTTCCTTCTGACGAAATTCCTGACGGTTGGATGGGTCTTGACATTGGACCTAAAACACGTGAATTGTTCTCCGAAGCTATCAAAGGCAGCGGAACAGTTATCTGGAACGGACCTATGGGCGTTTCTGAATGGGAAAAATTTGCTCCGGGTACAGTTGCTGTTGCAACAGCTGTTGCTGAATCAGGTGCAATTTCAATCATCGGTGGCGGTGACTCAGCTGCTGCTGTTAAGAAACTCGGTTTTGCAGACAAAATGTCTCACATCTCAACAGGTGGCGGTGCTTCTCTTGAATATCTCGAAGGAAAAGAACTCCCAGGTATTGTTGCTCTTAGTGAGAAAGACTGATTTATTGAAAGGAATTTTAAATTATGAATAAAGCTTTACGTAAAGCTGTTATTGCAGGTAACTGGAAAATGAACAAAACTCCTGCTGAAGCAGCTGCTCTCATTGACGAAATGAAACCTCTCGTAAAGGATGCAGATTGCGACGTTGTTATTTGTGTTCCTTACGTTGACCTTCAGACAGCTCTTGAAAAAACTGCAGGCACTAACATCAAGGTTGGTGCAGAAAACTGTCACTGGGCAGAAAGTGGTGCTTTCACAGGTGAAGTTTCAGCAAAAATGCTCACTTCAATGGGAGTTGAATATGTTGTTATCGGCCACAGTGAAAGAAGAACTTATTTCGGCGACACAGACGAAACTGTCAAGGACAGAGTACGCGCAGCACTTGATGCAGGAATGACAGTTATTCTTTGCGTTGGTGAATATGAAAAACAAAGAATTCAGGGTGTAACTTTTGAAGTTGTTGCAAGCCAGACAAAAATTGCTCTCGGTGGTGTAAGCAAAGAAGAACTTTCAAGAATCATCATTGCTTATGAACCTGTCTGGGCAATCGGCACAGGACTTACTGCTACTCCTGAACAAGCTAACGAAGTTAACGCATTTATCCGCAAAACAATTGAAGAACTTTATGACAAAGAAGCAGCTGATGCTTTTGTTGTTCAGTACGGCGGTTCAATGAACGCAAAAAATGCTGACGAACTTCTTGCAAAACCTGACATTGACGGTGGTCTTATCGGTGGCGCTTCTCTCAAAGCAGAAGATTTCGCAACTATCGTTAAAGCAGCTTCAAAATAATTTTAAAAAACTATAAGGGGCGGTTATCGCCCTTTATTTTTTCAAGGAGAATATTTAAATGAAAAAACCTATTGTTTTATGTATTATGGACGGTTTCGGCAACAACCCTGAAACTGTGGGCAACGCTATTTTCAGCGCAAAAACACCTTGCCTTGATGAAATATTTTCAAAATATCCTCATACTTTTATCGGTGCTTCCGGTATGGACGTTGGTCTTCCTGACGGACAAATGGGTAACAGCGAGGTTGGTCACACAAACATCGGTGCCGGCAGAGTTGTTTATCAAGAATTGACAAGAATCACCAAATCTATTTCTGATGGTGACTTTTTTGAAAACGAAGCTTTTCTTAACGCTATAAATAACGCAAAGAAAAACGACGGCGCTCTTCATCTTATGGGACTTTTGTCAGACGGTGGTGTGCACAGTCACATTGAACACATGTACGCTCTCGTGGAAATGGCAAAGAAAAACGGTATTGAGAGAATTTACATTCATGCTCTTCTTGACGGTCGTGACGTTCCTCCATCAAGTGCAGCAGATTTTATAGATGCAACTAACGCAAAGCTTGATGAAATCGGTGCAGGTAAAATTGCAACTGTAATGGGCAGATTCTACGGAATGGACAGAGATAACCGTTGGGAAAGAGTCGGCAAAGCTTATCGTGCTCTCGTTGACGGTGACGGTATCCTTACAACCTCCCCTGCTGATGCAGTTCGCACATCTTATGAACAGATTGACGAAGAAGGCAAAAACATTACAGACGAATTCGTTCTGCCGACAATAGTTGAAGGAACTGAAAGAATTAAGTCCGGTGACAGCATCATTTTCTTTAACTTCCGTCCTGACAGAGCAAGAGAAATTACAAGAACATTTGTTGACCCTGATTTTGACGGTTTTGAAAGAAAAGACGGTAAACTTGACGTTTACTATGTTTGCATGACTCAATATGATGCATCAATGCCAAACGTTGAAGTTGCTTTCAAACCTGAAAGTCTCACAAACACTCTTGGCGAATATCTTGCAAACAACGGCAAAACACAGCTCCGTATCGCAGAAACAGAAAAATATGCTCATGTAACATTTTTCTTCAACGGCGGAAGAGAAGTTGAATTCAACAACGAAGACAGAATCCTTGTTGCTTCTCCGAAGGTTGCAACTTATGACCTTCAACCTGAAATGAGCGCTTATGAAGTTTGTGACAAAGTCTGCCAGGCTATCGAAAGTGAAAAATATGATGCGGTAGTCCTCAATTTTGCCAACTGTGATATGGTCGGACATACAGGCGTTTTTGATGCGGCTGTAAAAGCTGTTGAAACAGTTGATGAATGTGTCGGCAGAGTTAAAGATTCTGTTGTTAAAGTCGGTGGTGCAATGTTGTTGACAGCAGACCACGGAAACGCAGACAAAATGCAGGAAAACGACGGTTCTCCTTTCACTGCTCACACAACTTATCCTGTTCCATTTGTCGTAATCAACCATGACTGCGAACTTGCAGAAGGCGGAAAGCTTTGTGATATCGCTCCTACAATGCTTGATATTATGAACCTTCCAAAACCTCAGGAAATGAGTGGAACAAGCTTAATTAAATAATTTTAATTGCATTTTTTTACAAAAAAAGTCAGTATAAAACTATTGCAATTATATCAATAATATATTATAATATATTCAACCGAACATCTTTCGAAGCTTTGTTTTGGTCAAGTGGCGTGTGGGTCCTGTGCGACAGGACGCCGAGAACCATGTCAGGCGGGGAACCGAGCAGCATTAATCAGTTAGTTTTGTGCGCCACAGTCTTGCCTACATGTCACGTGACCAGAATAAAGCTTCGTAATTTTTATCAGGAGGAATTACGATGTATCAGGTGCTTTACCGAAAATACCGTCCGAAAGTTTTTGATGACGTTATTGGTCAAAACCATGTTACGTCTACCCTTTCCAACGAAGTCAGAGAAGGTAAACTTTCTCACGCATATCTTTTTACAGGTTCAAGAGGTACAGGTAAAACAACTTGCGCAAGAATTCTTGCCAAAGCCGTAAACTGTCTTAATCCTGTTGACGGCAACCCTTGCAACGAATGCGAAATATGCAAAGGTATCGACAACGGTTCTGTTCTTGATGTGATTGAAATTGATGCCGCAAGTAATCGAGGCGTTGATAATATCCGTGATTTGCGTGATGAGGCTAATTTTACACCTTCTAAGGCAAAATACAGAATTTACATCATCGATGAAGTTCATATGCTTACCATTGAGGCTTTTAACGCTTTGCTTAAAACCCTTGAGGAACCACCTGAACACGTTAAATTTATTCTTGCTACAACTGAAATCCATAAGCTTCCTGCAACTATACTTTCAAGATGTCAGCGATTTGATTTCAGAAGAATATCTCCCGAAGATATTTCTTCAAGACTTCAGAAAGTCTGCGAAATTGAAAACTTCACCCTTGAAGACGATGCAGCAATGCTTATTTCAAGAATTGCAGACGGTGGTATGCGTGATGCATTGTCATTGCTTGACCAGTGTGTTTCAGGAACAGATGTTATTACGGTTGAACGTGTGACTTCTGCAGCAGGTCTCACAAACAGAGAGTATCTGTACAAACTCGCAGAATCAATTAAAAACAAAGATTGCTCCTCTGCGTTGAAAATTGTTGATGAGCTTCATAACGCTTCCTGCGATATGGAAAGGCTCTGCACAGAACTTGTTAATCATTTCAGAAATCTTCTCATTGTTAAAACTATTGAGAAGCCTGAGGAACTTATCATTTGCACAGACGACGAATTTGTCAGCCTGAAAGAACAAGCAAAAGGTTTTACTCTTGAAAAAATTCTTAATTGCCTTGGCTGTCTTGAAGAAACAGCAGGTAATATGAAACGTGGTGTCAACAGACGAGTAGAAGCTGAAATGGCACTTGTCAGACTTTGTTCTCCGAAGCTTGACAACTCTGTCGACTCCTTAATTGCAAGAATTTCCGCATTGGAAAATGCAATTTCAAACGGAGAAATCCCTCAAATGAAACAAAAAACTGTTCAGGAAGTCAGACAGGAAGCGAAACCCGAAAGTTCAAAACCTGTCAACGAAAGCGTTCAAAAACCTCAACCCACACCTACAAGACAATCAGAAGAGCCTGTCAGACCGACCGTTGAACAAAACGTTGAAGCACCAACGTCAGACGTTCCGTTTACACCATGGGCAGACGTTCTTGAACTTATATCTCAAAGAAGTAAACCTCTTTTTGGTCTGCTTTGTTCAACAACAGCAGTACTTCGGGGCGAATGTGTAGGTATAGTAAGTAATAATGCAGCTCTCGGAAAATTCATTAGTGAAAATTCTTACAGAAACGTTATTTTACAGGCTGTTTATGATGTTACAGGAAAGAAATACAGACTTGGAATTTCTCACAGTAAATCTAACCAACCTCAGAATCAGACAAAAAAAGATCCGCTTGACGGATTAATAAATAAATTACAAAATTCAGAAATTGATTTTAATATCAATTAACGGAGGTACAAAATGAAGGCAAGAATTCCCGGCGGTGTTAACACCGGAAATATGATGAAAAAAATTCAGGATATGCAAGCTGATATGGAAAACAAACAGGCTGAAATTGAAGCAAGTGAATTTACTGCTTCTGCCGGTGGCGGAGCAGTTGAAGTAACTGTTGCAGGTACTCACGAAGTTAAAAGCATCAAAATTTCACCTGACGTTGTTGACCCGGAAGATGTTGAAATACTTGAAGACCTCGTTTGTGCAGCAACTAACGAAGCAATCAAAAAAGCTATCGATGCAATGGATCAGGCAATGGAACAGGCAAAAGCCGGTCTTGGCAGCTTCGGCAACCTTGGCGGTCTCGGTAACCTCTTTTAATTATGGGATATAAAGTAGCGCCTCTTGCAAGGCTTATCGAACAATTTGAGCGTTTCCCGGGTATCGGCAAGAAAAATGCTCAACGTATGGCATTTTATGTTCTCAATCTTTCTCAGAAAGATGCTCAGGATTTATCTCTTGCAATCAGCGAAGCTCACAGCAAAATTCACAATTGTTCTGTGTGTGGTGATTTGACAGACGAAGAACTTTGCCCGATTTGTAAATCGGTCAATCGTGATAAAAGTATCATTTGCGTTGTCGAAGACCCTGCTGATGTTCTTGCTTTTGAGCGTTCGGGAGAATTCAGAGGTCTTTATCATGTCCTGCACGGAGTAATTTCTCCGATAAACGGCATAGGCCCTGATGAATTGAACATAAAGTCACTTCTGACAAGATTAAACAATGACGAAGTCAAAGAAGTTATTATGGCAACAAACCCTACCGTTGAAGGTGAAGCTACGGCTATGTACCTTTCCAGAATAATTAAACCACTTGGCATTTCCGTTTCCCGTCTTGCATACGGAATTCCTGTTGGCGGAGATCTGGAATATGCCGACGAAGTGACATTAAAACGAGCTATTGACGGTAGACAGAATTTTTAAAAAAGGAGCGTGACAGGCTTGAACAAAGACAACAAGACTGTTTCTACGAATAAAAAAGCCTATCACGACTATTTTATTCTTGAAAACATTGAAGCCGGTATTGAACTTTTCGGAACAGAAGTTAAATCAATCAGAGCAGGAAAAATTAATCTCAAAGATTCCTGGTGCAGTTTCAAAAACGGTGAAGTTTTCGCTAAC
>JAFOEP010000044.1 GCA_017380115.1 Clostridia bacterium
CAAATCAAGATTATGAATCGGGCTGAGCGTGAAGCAAAGTGTACCAGATGCAACAGCACCGTTTTTGATTGTTTCGTCAACTGCAACTTCAATATTTCTGATGTCATTCAAAGCATCAAAAATTCTGGTAATGTCAATTCCATTTTCAACGCTCTTTTTAACAAACTTTCTGACAATATCATCAGGATAATGTTTGTATCCCAAGAGGTTCTGTCCTCTTAAAAGCATCTGAAGCTTTGTATTCGGACAAGCTTTTCTGATTTTGCGAAGTCTTTCCCACGGATCTTCATTAAGATAACGAAGGCACGAATCAAATGTTGCTCCGCCCCAACATTCCAAAGAATAATAACCGGCTTTGTCAAGTTCAGGTAAGATTTTTTCGAACTTTTCAAACGGCATTCTTGTTGCGATAAGCGACTGATTCGCATCACGAAGAATCGTTTCTGTGAATTGAATTTTCTTCATATATTTTTCCTCCAAAATTATTGTTTAACATTGTGAAAATACGGCTCTTTTAGATTGCCAAAAAATTAACAATTAAAAATAAACCTCTTCTCCCCTATTATAATTTGTATTATATCCTTTTTCTTCCTTTTTTGCAACACTACAATACTATTTTTTCCTGTTTATACAAAAATAACAATAATAATTTTAATTTCTTGACAAAAAATACACCATTACTTATAATTGATACATTCCAAAAAGGTGGATTTATTATGAAAAAGACTATTCTGCTTGTTGCATTAAATTCAAAATTTATTCATTCTAACCTTGCTGTACATTCGATTGCTACGGCTTATGACAATTATTGCAACAAATATAAGGTTGATTTGCCCAAAATTTCTATCAATGAGTTTTCCATTAACGACACCGAGGACAGTATTATCAGCTCAATTTTTTCAAAAACGCCAGATATAATTGCGTTTTCAGTTTATATATGGAATTGTGATTTTGTTCAGAAGCTCTGCGAAAAAATCAAGCTGATTATGCCTGAAATAAAAATTATTCTCGGAGGTCCTCAGGTTTCGTTCGGTCTTGAATCAACGAAATTTGAAGAAAGCGATTACGATTATATCATCAGAGGCGAAGGAGAAAGAGCTTTTTTCTGTCTGGCAAATGAAATTTCCGAAAAACATTTTGTTGCCTTGCCCGAATGGGATTTCAGTTTTGACGGCAAAACAGCAAGTTGCAGAAATGCAGAAAGTCTGGATGAATATTCCTTTGTTTATAACGATAACAATATCACAAGTTTTGACAACAGAATTATATATTACGAATCTTCAAGAGGTTGTCCTTTCAGATGTGCATATTGTCTTTCCTCTGTTTGCGGAAAAGTCAGAGGTCTTGACATCAATCGTGTAAAAAGTGACTTAAATTTTTTCCTCACTCACAATGTCCGTCAGGTGAAATTTGTTGACAGAACATTTAATTATGACAAAAAAAGAGCAATAGAAATCTGGAAATATTTAATCGAAAATTGTGACAACAATCTGACAAATTTTCATTTTGAAATAAGCGCTGATATCATCGACAATGAAGCGATTGAAGTTTTATCAGAGTCACCAAAAGGACTGATTAAAATTGAAGCGGGAATCCAATCGTTCAACAGCAAAACGCTTGAAGAAATCAACAGAAAATGTGACCTTGATACCTTGAAAGAAAATCTGAAAAAGATTTTGTCTTATGAAAACATAAACATCCATTCTGATTTAATTATCGGTCTGCCTTACGAAGGCATTGACAGTTTTAAAGATTCCTTCATCAAGGCTTATTCAATCAAATCACATCAACTGCAACTCGGATTCCTTAAGCTTTTGCCGGGTGCACCACTTAACAATATGATCGAAAAGCACGGTTATGTTTTCTCCGAAAATCCTCCTTATGAAATTATTTCAAACAATTATCTGACTGCTTTTGAAATTCTTTATCTCAAAAAATTTGAAGATGTTTTTGAAAAACTTTATAATTCAGGAAGATTTGTTTTGTCTTTGGAATATCTTGAAAACTATTTTGAAAATGCGTATGAGATGTTTGAAAAAATTACAGAATTTTTCGAAGAAAACAATCTCATTTATTCAAGCGTTTCAACAAAAACACTTTATTGTTTTTTGCGAAGATTTTTTATTAAGTTTTGTCAGGAAGATTCAATAAAGTTTGACGAAATTTTATTGCTTGATTATTATTGCTCCGAAAGATCAGAGCAGATTCCGATTGACCTCAAATATCTGACATCACATCAAAAAGAACGAAAAGAAGAATTGTTGAAAACGGTCTCTGACAAAAACAAAAATTTTGTTCGTCTGATCGGCGACAAAGCATATCTTTTCAGCTACGAATCAAAAGACCCCGTAAACGAAAGATATTCATACAGACAAATATAAAAAGCGACTGACTTGCAAAAAAGTCAGTCGTTTACTTTTATTTTCACGTCATTTCAAAATCAAAAAACGTTGATTGGTTGTTGCTGTCAGAAAGAACTCTCAATATAACGCCGAGCGTTGGTAAGGAAGTATTTTTTTTAAATGTGAACTTACGGCACAATAATGCGTTAAAAACCACCGATACGCGACAGCGTAATCGGTGGTTTTCGTCTTTTCTTGCACACGCAATTTCGCATTTTAAAGTGCTGCGCAGTTTCGTAGAAAATCAAAATTGCTTGAATTGAAGTCAAAAATGC
>JAFOEP010000045.1 GCA_017380115.1 Clostridia bacterium
AGACAGATGAACATTCTGAACGTGGACATTCGGATATTTTGATAAAATATCAAAGTGTGAAAAATTCCAGAATCCCGTGATACCAAGCTCAACAAGTTCATCAATAATTTCTTCTGATACATTTGTAGGAGTACAAACGATAGCAACTTTTGGATTTTCTTTTTTACAAAAATCTTTAAGCTTTGAGGAAGAGTAAACAGGGTAACCTTTAATAATCTCGCCGTTAAGCTCATCGTTTTTGTCAAAAATACCAATAAGATTGTAGCCTCTCGTTTTAAAGTCCATGTGAGAAGCAATTGCTCTGCCAAGATTACCTGCACCGATTAAAATAGCATTTATTTTTTTGTCAACGCCAAGAATTTTACCGATTTCAGAATATAACTGTTCGACGTTATAACCATAACCTTGTTGCCCAAATCCTCCAAAACAATTGAGGTCTTGTCTGATTTGGGAAGCAGTTGTTCCCATAAGTTCAGATAAGCCTTTGGATGAAATTCTGACATGGCCTTCGTCTTTTAATTTTCCAAGGAAACGGTAATATCTCGGTAATCGTTTGACAACCAACATTGAAATATTTACGTTTCGAGACATTTTATCACCTGATTAGTGTAAATTTTTTACAGTTTCCATAACGTAGTCGCCAAATTCTTTGCAAGTACAACCGTCACTTCTGCCTGTAATTTTCAAGCCTTTCGGATTTTCAATCATACAAATATCAAGAGCTTTTTCAAGCAAGTCAGCTTTTTCTTGTCTGCCAATGTGAGAAAGGAGCATAACACTTGCTCTGAGCATTGAACAAGGGTCAGCATAATCTGCTCTGCCTTCTTTGCACATTCTCGGAGCAGAACCGTGAATTGCTTCAAACATAGCATATCTTTTGCCGATGTTAGCGCTTCCTGCTGTTCCGACACCACCCTGGAATTCAGCAGCTTCGTCAGTTATGATATCTCCGTACAGGTTAGGAAGAATAAATACTTTAAAATCTTTTCTTCTTTTCGGGTCAATCAATTTTGCTGTTGTGATATCAATATACCATTCATCAGTAATAATTTCAGGATAATCTTTTCCGATGTTTTTGCAAAGATTAAGGAATTTACCGTCAGTTGTTTTGATAACGTTAGCTTTATTAATGATAGAAACTCTTTCTTTTTTGTTTCTTCTTGCATAATCATAGGCAAGTTTAGCAATTCTTTCAGTACCTTCTGTGGTAGTAACTACAAAGTCAATAGCAAGGTCATCAGTAACATTGATACCTTTTGAACCAACAGCATAAGCACCTTCTGTGTTTTCTCTGAAGAAAGTCCAGTCAATTCCTTCTTCAGGAATTTTAACGGGACGGAGATTAGCAAACAAATCGAGAGCTTTACGCATTGCAACGTTAGCACTTTCAATGTTTGGCCATTCGTCACCAGCCTGAGGTGTAGTAGTAGGTCCTTTAAGAATAACGTGACATTTTTTAAGTTCTTCCATAACATCGTCAGGAATAGCTTTGTTAACTTTAACACGATTTTCGATTGTAAGGCCATCAATAACTTTGAATTCAATTTTACCGGCATCAACTTCGTCTTTGAGCATATATTCCAACACTCTTGCACTTTCTTTTGTTATAATCGGGCCGATACCGTCGCCGCCACATACACCGATTATAATTTTATCAAGATTGTCATAATCAAGAAAATCGCCTTGTGTTTTAATAAGGTCAGAACGAGCAGATTGTTCTGTAATAAGAGCTTCAAATTTTTTTACAGCTTCATTAATTTGTTCTTGTGTCATTGTGTTTGTCCTCCGGTAATTAATTTTTACTTTTTGTGTAGTTCAAAAGACCGCCTTCGAGAATCATATCTTTCTGACGTTCAGAAAATTCATAGAAGAGTTCATATTCTTCATTTTTTGTAATATTAGTTAAAACAAGCTGTTGATTGTTTTCAATGTTTTCTTTAACATTTTTGATTTCGAGTTCATCACCCTGAGTGATTTTGTCATAATCATCTGAATTTTTGAAGGTGAGGGGAAGAATACCTGCGTTTATAAGGTTAGCGCAGTGAATACGAGCAAATGATTTGGCAATTACAGCTTTAATTCCAAGATAAAGCGGGACAAGAGCAGCGTGTTCTCTTGAAGAACCCTGGCCGTAGTTAGAACCACCGATAATAATTCCTTTACCTTCTTTTTTGCAGTTTTCAGCAAAATGTTCATCACACTGTTTGAAACAGAAGTTTGAAAGATAAGGAATGTTTGAACGGTAAGGAAGAATTTTTGCACCTGCCGGCATAATATGGTCAGTTGTGATGTTGTCACCAACCTTAAGAATAGCTTTTGCTTTGATTTCTGCCAATTTTTCGCTTGTTGGGAAAGGTTTGATGTTCGGACCGTAAAGAACTTCAACATCATCAGCTTCTTCAACACTTGCAGGCATTAAGACCATACTGTCGTTAATGTCAAATTTTTCAGGCATTTCAATTTCAGCATCTTTTCCGAGAATCATCGGATTTGTAAGAATTCCTGTAACAGCACTGATAGCGGCAACTTCAGGAGAAACAAGATAGATACCTGCATCAGCAGTTCCGCTTCTGCCTTCAAAGTTACGGTTGAAAGTTCTGAGAGAAACACCTTTTGAATTTGGTGATTGACCCATTCCGATACAAGGTCCACAAGCGCTTTCAAGAATTCTTGCACCTGCAGCAATCATATCAGCGAGTGCACCATTTTTTGATAACATATGAAGAACCTGCATTGAACCGGGAGCAATTGCAAGGCTGACATTCGGATGAACTGTTTTGCCTTTAAGAATTGCAGCAACTTTCATCATGTCCATATATGATGAGTTTGTGCAGGAACCGATACAAACCTGGTCAACTTTGATTGAACCGATTTCGTCAACAGTTTTAACGTTGTCAGGCATATGAGGCATAGCAGCCATAGGAGTGAGCTTTGAAAGGTCAATTTTTATTGTTTCATCATAAACTGCATCTTCATCAGCTGAAAGCTCAACATAATCCATTTCTCTTCCTTGTGCTTTGAGGAATTGTCTTGTTATTTCGTCAGAAGGGAATATTGAAGTAGTAGCTCCAAGTTCAGCGCCCATATTAGTAATAGTAGCTCTTTCAGGAACAGAAAGTGTTTTAACACCTTCACCGCAATATTCAATAATTTTGCCAACTCCGCCTTTAACGCTCATAATTCTGAGCACTTCAAGAATAACATCTTTTGCAGCTACCCAAGGTCTGAGTTTGCCTGTAAGTTCGATTTTTACGGTTTTTGGAACAGTTATGTAGTATGCGCCACCACCCATTGCGACAGCAACGTCAAGTCCACCGGCACCGATTGCGAGCATACCGATACCACCACCGGTCGGAGTATGACTGTCAGAACCGATAAGTGTTTTACCGGGGATACCAAATCTTTCAAGGTGAACCTGATGGCAGATTCCGTTACCGGGTCTTGAAAATCTTACGCCTCTTTTTTTGCAAACAGACTGAATAAATCTGTGGTCATCAGCGTTTTCGAAACCTGTCTGTAAAGTATTGTGGTCGATATATGCAACGGACAATTCAGTTTTAACTCTTTCAACACCCATAGCTTCAAATTCAAGATAAGCCATAGTACCTGTTGCGTCCTGAGTGAGTGTCTGGTCAATTCTGATACCTGCTTCTGTACCTTTAATCATCTCACCGTCAACAAGGTGATTTTTAATAATTTTTTGCGCTATTGTGTATCCCATAAAAAGATCCTTTCTTTTTAGGAGATGAATTAGGTTTATTTCCTCGAACATTTTGAACAGTTTCATTTATTTCCTTACCATTTTCTAAATCATTTAATGAAGACTTATCATCAAATTTAAAATCTATATTTTTAT
>JAFOEP010000046.1 GCA_017380115.1 Clostridia bacterium
CCAAGGAGTACCGTAAACAATTGCACCTTTTTCTGTTATTTCAACCATCGGTTTATCGTCATTAATCATAACAGACTCTTTAAACTCTTTTTTCCATAGTGCTGTATGAGTAGATTTCCCCGTCCCGCTTTTTGCCATAAAAATAAACGCTTCATTGTCAACGCAAATAGCTGACCCGTGAAATAACACGATGCTTTTGTCAATC
Organism: Clostridia bacterium; assembly: GCA_017380115.1. Taxonomy (GTDB): domain Bacteria; phylum Bacillota; class Clostridia; order Oscillospirales; family Acutalibacteraceae; genus SIG575. Next base: position 206 of record JAFOEP010000046.1, read on the forward strand.
ACCTTTTCAGCAAAAGCTCTGTAAACAGCAAGTGTTTCAAGATAATCTTCAGGATAGTTTTCTTCGTCGCTTTTTTCAAAGTCTATGTCTTTTTGTGTTATATTTATTTCAAATTCAGTTTCTTCTTCACTTGAATAATCCCTGCACATTTTCTGGACAGTTTCATAAACAGAATTTATGCCAACTATCGTGTTTGCAATTTTGTATTTTCCGTAAAACATTATTTAAAAATCTTTTCAAGCCAACTAGCACAAAGTTCTTTCCATTTGCCGACATAAGCGTTGTCACAGGCAACTTCTTTTGTGCAGATACTCATACCGTGTCCGCCTTCGCAGAAAATATGAAGTTCACAACTTGACTTTGATTTCTTTCTCATTTCTTCGCAGAAACGTAATGCGTTTTCAACCGGTACGCAATCATCTGTATATGTATGCCAGATAAACGTCGGCGGTGTGTTGTCGCTGATTCGGTTAACTATATCATATTTTTCAAGCAATTCTTTGTCGTCTTTATATTTGCCTAGAAGAATGTCAAACGAACCTCTGTGTGCATTTTCACCACTCAATGCAACAGGATAGGATAAAATCATTGCGTTCGGTTTGTTTGAGCCAAAAGGTATGTCAAGATTTTCATATATGGAATCATCGTCCCACATAGTACCGAGAGTTCCTGCAAGATGACCACCTGCCGAAAAACCTATTACTGCAATTTTGTCGGGAATAATATGCCATTTTTCGGCATTTTCTCTCATTAAGCTCATAGCTTTTGATGCTTCAAGCAACGGTCTTGACGCTTTGGGCATTTCAGAAGATGCTTTTTCACAAGTTGAATATCTCAGACAAGCACAGTTGTATCCGAGAGACATAAAAAGTCTTACTATCGTTTCCCCTTCTCTGTCGGAGCATATCTGATATCCTCCACCGGGTATAATCAGAATTGCAGGTCTTTTTCTTGTCCAGTATTCCTCTGAATCGTCACTGCAAAACATTTCAAAATAAACATCGTCTTCGTTTTCGTGTAAATAAATTTTTTCGTATATCATTATTTTATAACCTCTTTTCCACCAACTGGTCTGATAGACAAAACATAACAAGAATTTTCACCGAAAATTGCTCTCATTTCTTCAAGATAAGTTTTAACCAAATCCTGTGGAACAAAAGCCTGCATTGTTCCGGCAAATCCACCGCCGTGAACTCTCCATGCACCTTTACCTTTCAGTATTTTTTCTGCAACTGCAAGTGCAACAGAAAGATTCTGGGATGTCGGATCTGAAGACGGATATACATTTTGGTTATACATATAAGATGATCTTCCGCTTTCAATTACATTTTGCATAAACTTTTCAAAATCGTTTTCTTTGAGTGCATTAACTTCCTTGTCAACCCTTTTGTTGTCTTCAAAGAAGTGCATTGTTCTCAGAACAGGTGTATCGCCAAGTTCTTCACGAATTTGTTTGATTGATTTATAAAATTCGTTTTCATCAACTTCACGAAGTACTTTTTTGCCAAAGAATGACGCAACAGCTTCCATATTTTCTCTTACTGCTGCATATTCGCCTGTAAGATTTGCGTGGCTTCCGCCCGTGTCAACAATGCAAAGAGAATAACCACACTTTGAAAAATCAAAGTCTACTTTATTTATAACAGGGTTCTTAGTGTCTTTAAAATCTATTTCAACAAAACCACCAACAGATGAAGCCATCTGGTCCATAAGTCCACAAGGCTTGCCAAAGAATTTATTTTCTGCATACTGCGCAATTTGCGCTATTTCTTCTGCAGAAACTTTGTTATCGTTGAAAAGACTGTTTAATATTGTTCCTATAAGAACTTCAAAAGCTGCTGAAGATGAAAGACCTGAGCCTGATAAAACATTTGAAGTTGTATATGCTTCAAACGCACCAACATTGTACCCTCTTTCAACAAAACCTGCGCACATACCTCTGATAATTTCAGATGATTTTGCATAGAGTTCTTTATGTACATTCAGATCAAGAATATCAATTTCATCCATCGGATAACCGACTGATTTGACTTTTATTATATTTCCGTTCACTTTTCTTGTTGCAGCAACTGCATCAAGGTTAATTCCAGCTGCAAGAACTTTACCGTTGTTGTGGTCAGTATGGTTTCCGCAAACCTCAGTTCTTCCCGGAGCACTTACAAATGTAACGTTTTCATCACAGTTATATTCATCACAGAAGTAATTATATAATTCAATATAACGCTGTTTCTGCTTCTCAATCTGTTCATCTGTAACATATACTTTTCTGAATTCAGCATCAAAAGTACTGTCAGACAAACTTTTAATAAATTCTTCTTTCTTCATTTGTACACCTCATGATATTTTTTTGCTATTTATTTTTTTGTTGATTGCATCAACAAGAGTGTTAACTCCAACCATAGACAATCCGGAAAACAGTAACAGCAATGCTATCGGCAGAATAAACGCCGAAGACAATGGATTGAACACATTTCGTCCGATAATTGTATATGATATTAATTTTGGCATATATCCTGTCACTGAAAGCAAAATATACTTCCAGAATGAAAAATCCATTGATCCGTATAAACAGCTGACAGAATTAATCGGAAACGCAGGTATAGCTCTGAATACAGTCAACAACCACGGATTCCCGTTCCCTTCGTGCTCAATTATATTCCAAATTTTATGATATTTTGACAAAAGCTTTCCGGCAACTCCGCATCCGAATTTCTTTCCCCAGAAATATTTTGCACAAAACAATATTATAAACCCGACAATGTTTATTATAACCGACACATAAAAATCAAAAACAATGCTGATTATAATTAATAAAAACGATGCAGGATACACAGGAAAAGGTATAAATGCTTTAAACAAATATAAAAGCATAACGATCAATACAATCCACAATTTGTTGTCAATATTAATGATTCTTTCCTGAAATCGAACTATGATATGCTCATACTGTTCATACCATTCCTGAATATGAGGCAACTTGAAAAAGCCGACAGCAACAAACAAAACCATTGCAACTGCGATAAAGACTATTCCCCAAAATGTGACTGCATCTATTTTCAGCTTCTTTTTCACCTTTTACGTGTCACCTCCCGCTTATTTATTTTATCATATTATTTATACATTTCAACTATGTTCTTTGTTTTTTCAACAATCATATCTTTAAGTTTTTCAGGACTTCGAACAAAAATCTTTTTGCCGTATTGCATAATCCACGATGTAAGCCCTTCGTTTACGGCAGCTTCGGTAGTCAGAACGAATTTACTGCTGTCTTCATTTCTTATCCTTGCTTCATCACCGAATCTGTCATATATATCTTCAAGTATGCTGTTTTCACATACAAGCACAATTTTTTCCGGCTTTCCTGAAAACATATTAAACATTTTGTTTGAATAATCTGCAACATCAAACTTTCCTTTATATTCTGACACTTTTTCAAAGCTTGTGCATGGAGTGTCTGTAAGCTTTGTTTTTCTCATTCTGTCAATTCTTGCGTGCATAAGGTCTGTATATTTTGGGTTGTTGCAGACCAGATAATAGTGATCGTTTGACCAAATCAGAGCATAAGGGTTGACAACAAAATCTTTTTCGCTGTTAACTATCCTCTTGTCTTCGATTTTATGTCTTACATAAGAAAATGATACCTGTTTCTTGTTTTCTATCGCTCTGTTCAGAACATCAATGTTATAATATATTTCTTCATTATCACATTTAATTCTATTATTGACACTCATTTGTCTTTTGAGTCGGCGAAATTCATCTTCTGATACAAGTAAGCCCATTTTTTCAATCAACTGAGAAGTTTTTTTCTTTGTTATGAAATCAGCCGCCTGGATTGCATCAATTATCAATCTGACTTCTGCAAGTTCAAAATCTCTCGAAGCCATAAAATATCCACTTTTTGGAGTGCCTGTCTTGATTATATCAAATCCGTTGTCATTAAGCAACTTAATGTCACTGTAAACAGATTTTCTTTCGCAAGTCAATCCCCTTTTCTTGATTTCATCACAAATTTCCATCGCATTGAGAACGTGATATTCGTCAGTTTGTTTTTTTAATATATCAATCAATATCAACAATTTCAGTTTTGAGCTTGATATTTCTCTGGGCATTATTGCACCACCTATCTTATTTTATTGTTATTGAAAGAAGTTTTTTATTTATTTCCTGTATTTTTTCACCATCAATTTTTATTATATCACGGTCATACGTCATAATTCCGTTCACTTCATTTTCAACGTCAGTAACCTGAGTATATACCAATGCACTGAGTCCTTTTTCTACCAACGGAATTATTTGTTTTTCATACAAATCTGAATATCCCTTGGTTAATGCTTCTTTGTTTTTATATACTTTATAACTGTTTGCCTTCTTTTCGTTCCAGGAATGGTCTTCCACAACTCTTCCCAGACCGCCAAATTCAGAAAGAACAAAAGCTCTTTCGTCTTTTTCTTTCGGCATTTTCACTTTCAGTATATATTTATGAACACTTTTCAGGTCTCCGCCACCCTGGTCAAACCAGCCACTTGCGTGGTCAACAATTCTTGTCGGGTCTGTCTTTTTGATTTTTTGAGCAATCCTGTTTGCATCAAATTGTCCCCAACCTTCGTTAAACGGCACCCAGCATCCGATACTTACGCAATTATAAAGCGTATCCATCATCTGTTCAAGTTCGTCTTCAAACATATTACGCCACTCTTCATTATCCCTCTTAAAGCGTTCGTAATCGTCATCTTTTACTTTTTTACCTAAATTGCCCAACACAACTGCAAGATAGTTGCCAATATACTCTCCTCCGCTGACCATATCCTGCCATACTATCATTCCGAGCTTGTCACAATGATAATACCATCTCAACGGCTCAAC
>JAFOEP010000047.1 GCA_017380115.1 Clostridia bacterium
CAGCGTTTCGGACGCAGCACAGAAAAGCTGGAGCAGTTTTCCGGACAGGGATTCTTTGATCCGGATGGAAACCTCTATTTTAATGAGACTGAAGCCATCCTTGACAGGTCAGGAGAACCTGCCGAGCCGACATTCGAGGAGGCAACACGCAGGCGTACACCCCGTCAGAAAGGTAAAAAAGAAATCACACTTTACGGCTCAAAGAGTGAAAGAAAGGGATACACAATCTTTGAGGTCGATATGAAAGACGGTGATTTTAACATAAAAAAAGATGTTGAAGGTCTTACTCTCAAAGCAGGTCAGGAATATGAAATGTTTGACATTGCAATCATCAAGGGCGAAATGGATGAAGTAATGGATAAATATTTCTTTGACTTTGTCGGATGCAAAAAACCTACTATCGACCACCTTTCCGGTTACACATCCTGGTATAATTATTTCCAGAATATTAATGAAGATATTATCTTGCGTGACCTTAACGGGCTTGACAGAGCAAGTGAAGAAGTTAACATCTTCCAGGTTGATGACGGCTATCAGGCAGCAGTGGGTGACTGGCTCGTTACAGATCACAAAAAGTTCCCTCACGGAATGAAATATATTGCAGACAAAATCCATGCAAAAGGATATAAAGCAGGTATCTGGCTTGCACCGTTCTCTGCACAGGTATCATCAACTATCGCAAAGGAACACCCTGAATGGCTTTTGAGACACAATCGAAACGGCAAAAAAATGCTCGGTTGTCAGGGTTGGGGTGGTGCTTATACTCTTGATATTTATAATCCGGAAGTTCGTGAATATTTAAGAAAAGTTTTCGACACAATTCTCAATGTGTGGGGCTTTGATATGGTTAAGCTCGATTTCCTTTACAGTCAGTGTATCGAGCCGAGAAACGGCAAAACCCGCGGCGAAATTATGTGCGATGGCGTAGATTTTCTTCGTGAAGTTTGCGGTGACAAATGGATTCTCGGTTGTGGCGTGCCTCTGGGTACTTGTATGGGCATCTTTGATGCTTGCCGTATTTCATGTGATGTTAACAAAAACTGGAAATTCAAGCTCAGAAAGAGTCTTAACATTAACTCTATTGTTACATGCGTCAGAATTAATGCTGAAATTCCGTCATCACAGAATGCGATTACAAACACAATTTTCCGTAATCATCTTGACGGAAGAGCTTTCTGTAATGACCCTGATGTATTCTTCCTGCGTGATATAAACATTGGCTATAATATGGAACAAAAACTCCTTCACGGAAAAGTTAATTCGATTTGTGGCAATGTTCTTTTCGTTTCTGACAATGCAGGTGATTTTGACGATGAGAGAATCGGATTCTTAAAGGATTTCTTCAAAGACAAAAACTACAAGGTTAATTTTGCTGAATTTGTGGGCAAGGATGATATTCGTCTTGATTTCACAGAAAACGGTGTTGACAAGACACTTATGCTCAACCTTGATTCAGGAGAAAGCAATGTTCGCGAAGTGATCTGAATCGGAAAAACGTATGAAACCTACAGTGTTTGAACTTTTACGAATTTGAAAAATAGTATTTGAGACTGCCTTTGTATTTTTACATAGCAATTCAATATCCGTTGCAAGTTGTTCTGAATAAATAAGCAAATAATTTTTGGGCATAATTTCACTTCCTTTGTTATAAGTGTGCCACAATTCACAAATAAAATCAATGGTATAGCCGTTGTATATCATCAATTTCGTAAGAAATTGCATATTATCAAGACGGAGTCTTGCATATCATCATTGCTGAAGAAGTTTTTAATACACACCTAAAGGTGTGATGATATACACGCTACGCGTGATGATATACCATTTCTTTCGCAATGGATAAAAAAATTCGACTTGTTGAAACAAGTCGAATTTTTTGGTGGGAGAGGGTGGATTCGAACCACCGAAGTCACTGACGACAGATTTACAGTCTGTTCCCTTTGGCCACTCGGGAACTCTCCCTTATTTAATTTGAGCATAAAAATGGAGCTGGTGGACGGACTTGAACCCCCGACCTGCTGATTACAAATCAGCTGCTCTACCAACTGAGCTACACCAGCACAACTTCAAGCGCTTAATTAATATACCATATTTAATTAATTAAGTCAATAGGTTTTTGAAAATTTTTTAAGTTTTTTTATGATAAATTTTTCTCGCCTTACAAACTTAAACGACATTATTCGATAAATTTCTAAAAAATCCATTGTTAAATTGCACAGTAAATGTGAAATAGATTCACAGGATTTCTTATAAAACAGGTAAATTTGTCTAAAACAGCTCAATAATACAACATTTTGTAAAAATACTATTTACAAAAAATGCAAAATAATGTATAATATGTTCACAAGAAATGAAATGGCGTCGGTATCCGTTTTGGGAGGATAAAAATTTTGTATAGGTATATTGTTATAGAAGAGCTTTTTATTAGTGACGATTATGGTGAATATAAATCTTATGGTTTTGAATGTTATCTGGATGGGGAGATAGTGACAAAGGTTTCGGATTTATCTTTGGACAAGCATAAAGTCAATAATTTTTGCAATCAACTTTCCTTGTGTAATATTTGTGCAGACGATTTGTCTGAATACATAGAAGATTTCCTTGCATAAAAAATTTAAAACGGTGTCAGCATTTGCTGACACCGTTTTAGTTTTATCAGTTTGGTTTGACAACGATATTGACAAGTCTGCCTTTAACATAAAGTTCTTTTACAATTGTCATATTTTCAATTGCAGATTTGATTTTATCGTCTTCTTTTGCAATTTTAATTGCTTCGTTGTTGTCAATATCTGCAGGAATGTTAATTTTTGATTTAACTTTTCCGTTTATCTGAACAACAATTTCAATCGTAGAATCCTTGCATTTTTCTTCGTCGTATTCCGGCCATTTCTGATCGGTTACATTACCTCCGAAATCAAGAACACTCCAGAGTTCTTCTGTGACGTGAGGAGCAAATGGATTAAGAAGAACAGTAAATGTTTTAAGCTCTGCTTTTGTAATACTCTGAGTTTCATAAATTTTGTTCATCAAAGTCATCAAAGAAGCAATTGCTGTGTTGGCTTTAAGGTTATCTACGTCCTCGGAAACTTTTTTGATTGTTCTATGGAATTCGGAAACGAGGTCTTTTCTGTATTCATCTGAGTCGGTGAGAATTGTCTGCAAATTCCAGAATCTTTCAACAAATCTCTTGCATCCTTTGATACTTGCAGAATTCCAAGGAGCTGCTTTTTCAAAGTCGCCTATGAACATTTCATAAAGACGCATTGTGTCGGCACCATATTCGTTAACGATGTCATCGGGATTTACAACGTTGCCTCTTGATTTGCTCATTTTCTCGCCGTTTTCGCCAAGTATCATACCGTGGCTTGTACGTTTGTTATACGGTTCGGGACTTGGAACAACGCCAATATCATAAAGGAATTTGTGCCAGAAACGGCTGTAAAGAAGATGGAGAGTTGTGTGTTCCATTCCGCCGTTGTACCAATCAACAGGAACCCAATATCTGAGAGCTTCTTTTGAAGCAAGTTCCTTGTCGTTGTGTGGGTCACAATAACGAAGGAAGTACCATGATGAACCTGCCCATTGAGGCATTGTGTCAGTTTCTCTTTTTGCAGGAGCACCACATTTAGGGCAAGTTGTGTTCACCCAATCTGTCATAGGTGCAAGCGGAGATTCTCCGTTTTCTGTCGGCTCATAGCTTTCAACATTTGGAAGAGTGAGTGGGAGTTCACTTTCGTCCAATGGAACGAATCCACATTTGTCACAATGAACAATCGGAATAGGTTCACCCCAATATCTTTGTCTTGAGAAAACCCAGTCTCTGAGTTTGAAATTGACTTTTTCGTGGCCTTTATTGTTTTGCGTCAACCATTCAATAATTTTAACTTTTGCATCTTCAACGCTGAGCCCTGTGAGGAAATCAGAATTGACAAGCACACCTGTTGCACAATCGGTGAAAGCTTCTTCCTGAACACTTTTTTCGCCACCTGAAACAACTTCAATAATCGGTAAATCAAATTTCTTCGCAAATTCCCAGTCACGTGTGTCATGTGCAGGAACAGCCATAATTGCGCCTGTACCGTATGAAACGAGAACATAGTCGGAAATATAAATCGGGATTTCCTTGCCGTTAACAGGGTTGATAGCACGGATTCCTTCGATGCAAATACCTGTTTTATCTTTGTTGATTTCAGTACGTTCAAAATCTGATTTTTTGGAAGCAGCTTCCTGATAAGCTCTTATTTCGTCAATGTTTTTAATTTGTGAAGCCCATTTTTCGATATGCTTGTGCTCAGGTGAAATAACCATATATGTAGCACCGAAAAGTGTGTCCGGTCTTGTTGTATAGACAGTCAGAGTGTCACCGGTTGTTGTTTTGAAATCAACTTCTGCACCTGTTGATCTGCCAATCCAGTTTTTCTGTTGAAGTTTTACTCTTTCAATAAAATCAAGAGAATCAAGGTCATCTACAAGTCTCTGAGCATATTCAGTGATTTTGAGCATCCATTGACTCTTTGTCTTTCTGACAACTTCACTGCCACATCTTTCACATACGCCGTTGACTACTTCTTCGTTTGCAAGAACGCATTTGCAAGAAGTACACCAGTTAACAGCCATTTCACTTTTGTATGCAAGACCTTTTTTGAAAAGCTGAATAAATATCCATTGAGTCCATTTGTAGTAGCTTGGGTCAGTGGTATTTATTTCACGGCTCCAATCGAAGCTGAAACCAAGAGATTGAAGCTGCTCTTTAAAATGAGCAATATTCTTTTTGGTAACTTCGGCAGGGTGGACGTGGTTTTTGATTGCAAAGTTTTCTGTCGGAAGACCGAATGCATCCCAACCCATCGGATAAAGGACATTATAACCCTGCAAACGTTTTTTTCTTGCAACAACATCAAGTGCTGTGTAAGAACGGGGATGTCCTACGTGAAGTCCCTGTCCTGATGGATAAGGGAATTCAACAAGACAATAGAACTTTGGAAGAGTAAAGTCTTGTTTTGCGTGGAAAACTCCTGTTTCTTCCCAATTTTTCTGCCATTTTTTTTCGGCAGATTTAAAATCATAATTCATTTATTTCAACTCCTTAGAAAGTACAAAATTATTCAGCAAGAAATTTATCAACGTCAAGATAATCTGCATCTTGCCAGAGACGTTCAAGATTGTAATATTCTCTGCTTTCACGCTGGAATATATGAACAATAACTGAGTTGTAGTCAATTATAATCCAGCCTGTGGCTCTGCCTTCAATGTGAAGAGGCTCAACGCCTTGTTTTGACAACGCATCTTCAACTTCTCCCGCAAGAGCTTTGACGTGAGTGCTTGAAGTACCACTTGCGATAATAAAACAATCTGCAACGATAGTAAGTTCCTTTATTTCAATAGCTTTGATATCAATAGCTTTTTTGTCATCAAGAGTTTTGATAATGTTTTTAATTAAATCTGAATTATTCATAGTTTGCCTCCAAAATTAATTCATTATATGCGTCAACGCTATCGGGATGTAACGTTTGTTTTTTTTGAGTAATTTCCTGAATTGAGAATTCGAGGCCAATCATCATAGCTTCTTCAAGACTTCTGTATGCTGCGGCACGAATTTCATCAATTCCGTTATAGCTTCTGTCATCAGAGACAAAATCTGCAACATATATAACTTTTTCCAACAGCGACATTTTTGCTCTGCCTGTGGTATGAAATCTGATTGCATCAAAAATTTCTTTGTCATCTATTTTCAATTCGTTTTTAATATAATGTGCGCCAGAGATTGCGTGATAAAGTTTAGGGTTAGATAATTCTGTTTTGTTCAGAGAAACATCAAGATCTTTCAAATAATCGAGTTGTTCTTCGTCAGGAGTGTTTTTCATTATATCGTGCAAAACTCCTGCAACATAAGCTTTTTTAACGTCTGCACCGTAAATTTCGGCAAGTTTTACGGCACATTCTGCAACGCAAACAGAATGGGTGAATCTGTACGGATTTAATCGTTGTTTTATTATTTCAATATATTTATCCATTATGAATAAAACCCTTCTTTTAAAATGAAGTCATAAACGTTTTTGCAAATAATTGAGCTGACATTTTCGTTGTTTTTGATTTTTTGTCGGATTTGTGATGAACTGACTTCAAAAGCGGGAAAATCGGAATAAATGATTTTATCTGAAAAATCAGGATATAGTTTTTCGTTTTTTTCGTCTTTGAAACGCTCACAAGTGCAAATTTTACAAAGAGATAAAATATCTTCCCATCTGTACCATTCTTTAAAAGTTTTAAACATATCCGAACCCATCAGAAAGAAAAATTCAGAATCAACATATTTTTCTTTTAATGTTTTCAAAGTGTCATAGGTATAACTCTTGCCTTTTCTTTCGTATTCAATAGTGCAAAACTCAACAGTTTTTATGTCACCGAAAGCAAGGCGACACATTTCAAGTCTGTTTTCAAAGCTTGTCAGATCGTCTGCTTGTTTGTGCGGTGGAATATAAGTCGGAATAATTAACAATTTATCAAAATTCAAAAGCTTCTGAAAGTTTTCGCAAAGCATTCTGTGTCCAAGATGGGGAGGGTTAAAAGTACCTCCTAAGATTCCGATTTTCATTTTCTTTTTTTCTTTTCGTCTTTGTGAAGGTCGGGGTTATATTTGTAGAAAATCATACTTCCACCGACAACCTGAACAACTTCGGAGTCAGTTCTTCTTGCTATTTCGTCTGCTGCTTCACGAGGAGTTATAGGTGAAGTTTCGAGAAGAACTTTCAATTTGATAAGTTCTCTTTTTAAAAGTGCATCTTTTGTTTGTTTGATAAAAGCGTCGTTGATTCCGCCTTTTCCGATTTGAAAAAGAGGTTCAAGCGAGTTTGCCTGACTTCTGAGATTTGCTCTTTCCTTACTTGTCATTTTAATTATCCTTTATAAATTTATTTTTTTTAATTCTTCTGCTAATTTACGCAACGCGTTGCCACGATGACTGACAGCATCTTTTTCTTCACTTGTCAGATTACCGAAGCAACCGTGTTCAGTTATGAAAAGTGGGTCGTAACCAAATCCGCCCTCACCGTTTTTTTCAAAAGCAATTTTTCCTTCGCATTCGCCTCTGACATTAATTTCTCTGCCATCAGGGAATACGCAACAAATACAGCAAACAAATCTTGCTGTGCGTTTTTCTTCGGGAACATTTTTTAATTCTTCGAGTAATTTCTGATTATTTTTTTCGTCGTTAGCATTTTCTCCCGAATATCTTGCTGAAAAAATGCCTGGCGCACCGTCAAGCGCATCAACGCATAAGCCTGAATCATCGGCAATACATGGCATAGAACTGTCGTGAAGACCTGACAATGCTTTGATTCTTGCGTTTTCTTCAAAAGTGCTGCCGTTTTCTTCTGCTTCAACAAGATTGATACCAAGGTCATCCGCTGTCAGAACATTTATTGAAAGGGGAGATAAGACACGTTGAAGCTCAATTTGTTTTTTCTTGTTATGAGTTGCAATAATAAAATCCATCTTATTCACCTTCGTTGAGTGTATCATCATCTTCCTGCGCAACCTCTGAGCTGAAAAGACCTTCTGCAAAGGCTTTGGGGTTGAACGGTTGTAAATCGTCAATCTGTTCACCTACGCCGACAAATTTGACAGGGACTCTCAAATCATTTTTGATTGACAAAACAACACCGCCTCTTGCTGTGCCGTCAAGTTTTGTGAGTACGATACCTGTGATTTCTGCAACATTTTTGAACTCTTTTGCCTGGTTGACTGCGTTTTGTCCGGTTGTTGCATCAAGCACAAGAAGACTTTCTCTGTCGGAATATGGAAGCTCACGGTCTATAACCTTATAAATTTTTCCAAGTTCATCCATAAGATTTTTTTTGTTATGAAGTCGGCCTGCTGTATCACAGATAATAATATCAACATTTCTTGCTTTACCGGCCTGGATAGTATCAAAAACAACTGCGGCAGGGTCAGCATTTTCTTTGTGTTTGACAATATCAACTTCTGCTCTGTCGGCCCAGATCTGAAGCTGGTCTATTGCAGCGGCACGGAAAGTGTCAGCAGCACCGAGAAGAACTTTTTTGCCTTGTGCTTTATACATTGCCGCCATCTTGCCGATTGTAGTTGTTTTGCCTACGCCGTTTACTCCGATTACAAGAATAACAGATGGCATAGTAATAAGGCTCATTTCCTCATCACCTGACAACATTTCTTCGACAATTTCTTTAATCTGGTCTTTGACTTTTTCCGTAGTACCGATATTTTTTTCTTTAACTCGCTGACGAAGTTTTTCAACAATTTCCTGAGCTGTGTTGATTCCAACGTCACCCATTACGAGGATTTCTTCAAGGTCTTCATAAAGAGATTCGTCAATATCTTTGTAGCTACGCAACATATTTTCAATTGCGCCTGACATACTTTCTCTTGTTTTTTTAAGTCCTAAACTGAATTTTTTAAATAATCCCATTTAAATTCTCCTATTGAAGTAAAGTGTTATTTTTTAAAGATGAATTATCATCTGTCTGATTTGAAGTTTCGGATTCTTCCAACAATTCCTGCTGTTGCTGAGAGTTGTCATTCTGAGATTTGAAATAATAAGAATAAATATCTCTTGCAACAGGTGCAACAGAAGCACCGGAAGTGGCTCCTTCAAGAGCGACGCATATAGCAATCTGTGGATTTTCATAAGGAGCAAAAGTAATTAAAAATCCGTTGGTCGCAATAACTTTTTCTCCGTCAACATATCTTTCAACCTGCGAAGTACCCGTTTTGGCGGCCGCTTTTATGGGAAGCGAAGCAAAAATCGGTCCGCAGAATCCTGATGTACCTACGAGATACATTCCTTGCTTTGCAAGACTTAGATATGAAGTCGGAAAATTCGCCTGATAGACGACAGAAGGGGAGTTTTCCCATAATGTTGAAGAATAGTCATAGGTTTTTATTGATTTCACAAGAGTGCATTTATATCTTGTGCCACCATTTGCGATTGTAGCACAATAATTGGCAAGCTGAATCGGGCTGCAAAGGTCACCTGAGTTTCCGATGGCAGATTGAAGTGTGAATCCCGGATACCATATCTGATTAATGGATTGTCTGTATGTCGGGCTGTCAACTACGCCCTCGGCTTCTTCAATTTCAATTCCCGTTTTCTGACCCAGACCAAACATTTCTCTGTATTTATTAAGTTTGTCTATTCCCAAACGTCTACCCATTTCATAGAAATAGCTGTTGCATGAATAGTTGATTGCGCTGACAACATTTACATTTCCGTGAGCGCCCGTACAGTTGAGCTTAAGGTCGCTGTATTCGTAAGTTTTGTCGCAATAAACATTGTCTTCAGATTTTACGACACCTTCGTTCAGAGCGCTGATTGCGACAATAGGTTTCATTGTCGAACCGGGAGCGTAGGTACTCAGAAAAGCTCTGTTCCAGAGAGGTGCAGCACTATTGCCTGAAAGACTTTCATAATCTTCGCTGTAAGTTTCTATGTTATAACTCGGATAGGTTGCAGCCGCAAGAACATTACCGGTATTGACTTCAAGAACAACAACTGAACCTGCCGGTGTAGTGCCGACAACATCGGCGGAAATTTCATTGAGGCAATTTTTCAATGCGTTCTGAGCAACTTTCTGAACTTTTGAATCGATTGTTAAAATTACACTTTTGCCCTGAACAGGGTCCTGAGTGTAGTCGATAGTTGAGTTACCGTCAGAATCAGTGTAGATAGTTTTGTAACCATCTATTCCACGAAGGTCATCTTCAAAAGCCAATTCTATTCCGCTTTTTCCGATAATATCAGTCATAGCGTACGTGTCGCTTTTCTGTGCATATTCTTCGGCACTGATGTTGCCCACTGTTCCGATAATATGAGGAGCAAGGGTAGGGTCGGTATATTCTCTGTATGTTACAATTTCGACATCAACACCAGGGAAAGAATGGCTGTTTTCTTTTATAATTGAAACGAGTTCATTTGGTACATCTTCTGCAAATGTATAAGAGTTGCTTGAATTGAATGTGTTTTTCAACATTCCGTAACAAACTGACCCGATTTTAATTGCATCTTCTTTCGAATAGCCATGGAGAGAATATCTGTCAGTCAGAGCGTCCATACAGTTGTCGGGAGATGCATAACTGTTGAGATGAAGCATATCTTTACTTCTGAAGGTCTGCAAATCTTTCTGGCTGTTTTCCTTGAAAGCAATCTGACCTTCTTCGTTTATTTCCAAAGGCAATTCGTCAATCCATTCAACGCCGTTTTTTTCGAAAAGTTTTATTAAAGAAAGTATTTCATCATTTCTGATTTTCTGAATTTCAGCTTCTTTTGAATATTCAGGAAAATCCGAGCCGTAAAAAACGATAGCGTTACCTTGTCTGTTTGAAACGAGAGGTATACCGTTACGGTCAAGGATTTCACCTCGGGCAGCTTGTATTGTTACCTTTTTCGAAGAAACGCTTTCGCCGACTTTTGCATATTCGCTTCCTTTGACAATCTGAAAATATCCTAAGCGAATAATAAAAAGAGAAAAAATACAAACAATTATTGAGAAAAAAATATAATCACGTTTGTTAAGCTTTCTCATTCGGCAACCCTCCTTTGAAAAAGATAATCAGTCATCAGAATTCTTTCATTTTTTTGTGAATAAATCTGACTATAAAATAGACAATTATGCTGACAACGGTAGTGGCAATAAATGATGGTATATAATATCTCATCAACGCATAAAATGCACCCGTTGTGTTTTTGAATAATATAAATATCAACCAATATAAAATGTTATGAATAAAAATTATTCCGCAATTAAGAATCAGAGATGAAATGAGCGTGTTTCTGATTCGTCTTTGAACGATATAAGAAATTACAAAACCTGATATCACAAGGAAAACAGAATGGAAGCAGTGTCCCTGGGCAGAAAAGCTGTCCCAGATAATTCCTGCAAGCAATCCGCAACACATACTTATTATTTCTCCCTGAAACATAGAGATACAAACAACGACAGGGATTGTGTAAAGAATTCCTACGTTCCATATTTTCTGCATAAAACCGTCAGAGGATTGTAAAAGAGATGCAAAAATAACAACAGCAGCAAGTATCAGACGTTTGATGTGAGCTTTTTTGTTATCCATTTCTGAACCTCCCTTTTAATCTTAATCTTCCAGACCGAGTCCCTGACCTTTAAAAGAGGTCAACACAAAAATATTCTGAAGATCTGAAATGCTTACATCTGTTTTTATCAGAGCATAAGCTGAAACGTTGTGCTGGTCATTCTGAACATCCTGAACAGTTCCGATAATTAAATCTTTCGGATAAATTCCACCAATTCCTGTTGTACAGATTATAGACCCTTTGGCAATTGCTGTATTTTTTTCAAGTCCCGGAAGACTGCAATAACCTTTGAGCGCTATGTCAGCAGTAGAAGTGACATATCCGAATTCACCGCTTTGTGTATCATAGGCGCTGACATTTACTTTCGGGTCAAGGATTGTATAAACAACACTTGTTGTTGGTCTCACAGCGTGGACAACTCCTACAAGATGTTTTCCGTAAATGACAGGGTCGTTGACTTCAATTCCGTCAGCTGTACCTTTGTTAATGACAAAGGAATAAAACATATCAGCAGAATCTTTTGCAATAACCGTAGCAGGTTCAAACGTGTAGTCAGGATTTTCTTCTTTTATTTCTAAAAATTCTTCGTACAGATTAAGTTTCTGCTTGGTTTGCTGGTAGTCGATTAATTGTAACTCATAATTTTCAATTTGTTTTTCAAGCTCTTTAACCTTTTCTGCATAGGTTGAAGATGACCTGAAATTCAAGCTGAAATCTGAAAGCTTCTCGCTGACAAACGATGAAAACCTCTGTATAGGTGAAAAGACTACACCTGCAACAGAGGATAAGGGAGAAGAGCCGTTTTGCGATATTGAAGCCAGAATGCTACCTGCAATAATCGCAACAACGACTGCTACTAATATCTTGAATTTCTTTCCTTTAAAAAAATCGGACATGAGAGATACCTCACACAATTTTATCTTTATCTTTTCAATGCGTTGGATTCAAGGCAAAGACCTGTTCCGTTTGCGACGCAGTCGAGTGGGTTTTCTGCAATGTGAACAGGCATTTTTGTTTCGATTGCTATAAGCTTATCCAAGCCACGAAGCAAAGCACCGCCACCGGTGAGCATAATACCGTGGTCCATAATGTCGGCTGAAAGTTCAGGAGGTGTTTTTTCAAGAGTTGATCTGATGGCTTCAACGATTTGTTCAACAGAATCTGCAAGAGCTTCTCTGATTTCTTCTGCTGTGATTTCAATCAGCTTAGGAAGCCCGTCCATCTGACTTCTGCCTTTGACTGTCATGGATGTTTCATTTTCATAAGGATAAGCAGAACCTATTTTGATTTTAATATCTTCGGCGGTTCTTTCTCCGATAAGAACATTATATTTCTTTCTTATATGAGTAATAATAGCGTCGTCAAAATTGTCTCCTGCAACTTTTGCAGAACATGAAGTTACAATATCACCCAAAGAAATAACGGCAACTTCGCTTGTTCCACCACCGATGTCAACAACTATGCTGCCTGTTGCATCAAGAACAGGAAGTCCTGCACCGATAGCAGCAGCCATAGGTTCTTCAATAAGACTTACATATTTTGCACCTGCACTTCTTGCGGCATCATGAACAGCACGTCTTTCAACTTCTGTTACGCCCGAAGGAATACAGATCATAACTTTAGCTCTTGTAAAAATAGAACCACTGATAGCTTTTCTGATAAATTCTTTGAGCATATCAGAAGTAATATCAAAATCGGCAATAACACCGTCTTTTAAAGGTCTGACGGCGGTGATAGAACCGGGAGTTCTACCTATCATTTCTTTTGCCTGAGTACCTACCGCAACAACTCTTGGAGGATCCATTCTGCTGTCTACTGCAACAACTGACGGCTCTCTGATTACAATACCCTTACCTTTCATAAAAACAAGGGTGTTTGCCGTTCCTAAGTCAATTCCTATTTCCTGAGTAAATAACATTATTGTTTGTCCTCCTTATTTATTTCTGAAACACATAGTATTAATGATTGAAACAAAATCGACGTCTTCTGAAATTTTATTGTTAGAAGAGGTGTTGATCACATAAGTTTTTTCGTTAACTGTAAAGACATAGTATGATTTTGTGTGAGAATCAAATATTTTTGTAGATGTAAGACATCTGGCTTCTGCAAATTCGAGAGTAACAGTTTTTTCTTCCCATTCTACGTTCCAGCCTTCAAACAAGTCTTTGATCTGAGAAATACAATCATCAATAGAACTTGTAGTCCTGAGAGTGAAAGAAATATCAGCTTTGTTTTCAGAATTGGAAAGCTTGATCATCTGACCGGTCAGAAGTTCCCAGCCTTCCGGAATCGGAAGATAGAAGTCGGAACATTCAACGATTTTTTCGTTTGAAATATAATAAGGGAAGCTGACAGCTTTTGTTATTTCGTCACCGTTATCGTTTTTCTTTATTTCACCTTCATCATCGGTCTCAAAAACAACAAGCTGACCGTAGTCATCAACTTTTGCAAATCCTTCTTTGTCTCTTTTAATTAAATAAGTTTCATCTGAATTGCTTGTGACTTTGTCGTTTTTTTTGCCACAAGAAGAAAGAGTAAATATAGTTAATATAGCCATTAAAAAAGCAAATACACGTTTTTTCATCAGAACCCCTCCAAGATTTCCTATATGTAATTGTATATTATAACATTATATTGCAATAAAATCAATACAAAAACAAACAAATATTATCAATGTTATCTTTATTTAAATCAAATGCAACACAATGTCAAATAGTATATCATAAACTTCAGAGTTTGTATATCGAAATAAGAAAAAAATTAACGAAAAATATTTATAAAATTTAATTTCTTTTTATTGACTGTAATGACATTATATGTTATACTTAACTAACCAAAGGTTTGGTAGTTACATTTAAAATGGAGGGAAACAATATGAAGAAATCTACAAAAATTTTATCTGTTATTATTGCTGTTGTTATGCTTCTTGGAATAGTAAGCTCTGTTTCATTTGCTGCAACTGATTACACAAGATACGTAACAGTTTACGGTGGCGGCACATGTAAAGGAACAAAAAGCAATCCGTGGTCATTAATGGACTTTATGAACAATATTGATACTATTAATGAAAAAATCAGTGCAGGAGACAGATCTGCAATTATTATTAATGTTTCTTCTGCATCAGGAACTTATGAAAACACATTTAAACTTGAAGGCATAAAAGGTAATGCTAATACACCTGTTACAATTGTTTGTAACTACATTGATTTAGGTGAAGGAAATAACGCAACTCTTGAAGTGGCAACAGGAAACGCAATCGAACTTATCGACTGCGAATATGTTACAATTAAAAACATAAACATCTGCGCAGCTTCAGGCGACGGTGTTCTGGTTAAGAACTGTAAAAACGTTACAATTGAAAATGTTGACAGCTATGTTAAAAGCAGTTCAGTTACAAAAACAATGGAAAAACCAATTGTTTTTGAAGGAAAGAATGAAAACATCACAATAACAGGTAGCGATTTCTCTTGCGTTACAGAGCCGATTACAATTATGGCAAATGATGAAATTGCAGTTGACAACCTTGATATTAAAAACATTAAGATTGAAAAAACTTTAAAAGAAGCTATTGTTGTTGACGGTGTTGATAACATTGAAATTTCAGACTTTACTGTAACAAAAGCATTTTCTCTTGGTCAGGAAGAACCTGAATATACTACAAATGCAGCAGTTGTAATTAAAAATTCTGATGGTGTTTCTTTCAGAAATTCTAAAATTTCAGAATGTTATTCAACTGCAATAACACTTGATAATGTAATAAATACAACAGTTGAAAACATCTATTCTCTCGACAATGCATCATTTATGTTTAACGGGCTTGGCGAGAATGCAAACGTGAGAATTCGTTACTGCGTATCTGCATACGATGATTATTATCCGATAATCATTTCTGCAACACAAGCAAGTGGAGTTTATCTTTACAACAACACTTTCTACGCAGCATCAGCTATCGATATGAACAATCTCACAAATTCTGCTATCGCAAACAACATTTATGATATGCAATTCCTTGGCAAAGTTATGATTAATGAAAACAATAAGTTTGCAACAAACTGCTATCATAACACATTCAAAAACAAAGCTGACTCAGGTGCTATGGAAAAGAATCCTCAATTTTTCATTTCTGTAACTGAAAAACCATCATTGGATGAATTTATCCTTGCAGCTGAATCAGTATTAAAAGGCACAGGAACAAGAGTTGAAGAAAATATGGGAACAACTGATATCTATGGCAACGTAATTGATGCAGATGCAAACATCAATG
>JAFOEP010000048.1 GCA_017380115.1 Clostridia bacterium
AAAAAGAGTATTGAATCCTGATGTTCATTTTTAATTTTAATATACTGACTCATCATCGGAGTTATATTATCCATAAAAAATCATTCCTTAAAAATTAATTACATCCTCCACATGAAGAGCAATCTCCTGCGCATGAAGAATCCTGAGCATTAGGATCACAAGTATCCGGATCTTCACCACATGCACACATACTGAGGATTCCTGTCACAAATTTCATCAAAGAATCAAGACCGTTTCTTGCTTCTTCATATTGTATCATTTTCGGATGATTTCTGACAATTTCAATTGCTTTGGTAAACTCATTTTCCATGCTATCAAGTTTTTCCTGGTCAGCTTCATCACCTTTTTGCATTTCACGACCAAAATTCATATGAATCAATTGAACTTGTCCTAAAAGTTCATTTAATTTATCGTCTTTTTCATTTTCTTCTCTTGCTTTTTCAAAATTAAGATAGCGTTCATCCTGCTGAATTGCTTTTCCTAATTCTCTTGCCAAACTTTCAATTTTATCCATTTTAATTCTCCTTTATTATTTCACCTTTAACTATCCAAGTTAAAGTGTCTGTTACTTTTATATTGCAAAACTTTCCGATGTTTTCTTCATCACCAACAAATTCAATAGTGATATTACCGTCAGTTCTTGCTATCAACTCATTATCATTTTTTCCTTTTCCCTCGCATAAGCAACGGAAAATTTTACCTTTCATATCGAGGCTACGTTTAGCAGCTATTTTTTCCTGCAAATCGGTCAGTTCTTTAAACCAGACAGTTTTTTCCTTGTGAGTGATATTATCAGGCATTTTTGCTGCTTTTGTGCCTTCTCTTGCAGAATAAATAAAGGTAAACAATGAAGTATATCCGACTTTTTCAACAAGACTTAATGTGTCGCAGAATTCTTCATATGTTTCTCCAGGAAATCCAACAATAATATCACTTGTCAAAGAAATATCAGGAATTTTATTCTTAGCATACTCAACAAGTTCAAGATATTCTTCTCTTGTATATTTACGATTCATCTCTTTGAGAACTCTGTTATTACCGCTTTGAACAGGTAAATGAAGATGATGAGAGACTTTTTTGCATTTTGCAATAGTATCTATTAACTTCTTGCTGCAATCCTTTGGATGAGAAGTCATAAATCTGATAATAAAATCACCATCAATATCATTGATTTTTTTCAGCAAATCAGCAAAATCAATATCTTCTTTTAAACCTTTTCCATAAGAGTTAACATTCTGTCCCAAAAGAGTGATTTCTTTGTATCCTGAATCAATCAGCTGTTTAGCTTCTTTAAGAATGTCTTCACTGCTTCTGCTTCTTTCCCTGCCTCTGACATAAGGCACAATACAATAACTGCAAAAATTGTCGCAGCCATACATAATAGGTATCCATGCTTTAAAGCTACCATCACGGTAAATAGGCAGATCTTCAGCAATTTTGTTCAAGTTTGATTCTATATCAAAAACTTTCTGTCCTCTTGTCAGGATACTATAAATATATTCAGGAAGCTTGTACGAAACATGAGTTCCAAACAATAAATTAACAAAAGAATAGCTCTTTTTAATTTTATCTTTTATATGTTCTTGTTGAACCATACATCCACAAAGACCAATAATTAAATCTTTGTTTTTTTCTTTTAACGCTTTTAACCTTCCTACGTTTCCAAAAACACGGTCTTCTGCGTGTTCACGAATAGCGCAGGTGTTAAACAATATTAAATCAGCTTCTTCGTTGTTATCAGTAAAGCGGTAACCCATTTCAAAAAGTAGCCCTTTCATTCTTTCACTATCTGAAAGATTTCCCTGACAACCATATGTATGAACAAAAGCTTTCGGAGCTTTGTCGTAAAATTTATCTGCCAAGATTTCCCTGACTAAACTTATATATTCTTTTTGCTTTTTTATTTCATCAAAACTGATAATTGCATCGTTATTTATCATTGACAAAACATAATCCCCCAAAATATACTTTTATAGAGTACATTATACTATAATTCTTCAAAATCATCAAGTGAAAAAACCATTTATTTATAAATATTTTAAAAATTTATTAAATATTATATTAACTTCCTTTAAATGGAATTTTTCTATTGACAAAACGCATTAAAAAAATGTACAATTTATTTAAATTAATTTAAGAGATGAGGAAAATATATGCAAAAAAAGACAGTTGCTCTTACCGGTTCTTCAGGCACAATGGGATGGGCAGGCTTCAAAGAGCTTTATGCAAAAAAAGACGAGTTTAATATTGTTCTGCTTAACAGAGACAGCAAAAAAAATCGTGAAAATTTTGCCGATTATATCAATGACCCTGCAATCAGATTTGTCTGGGGCGACCTGACAAATTACGAAGATGTACTTGATATGGTAACAGGTGCTGATTACGTGTTGCACGTTGGTGGCATGGTATCTCCTGCCGCTGACTACTACCCTCTTAAAACCCAGAAAACAAATATAACTGCCGCTCAGAATATTGTAAAAGCTATCAAGGCTCAACCAAATCCTGATGAAGTTAAAGTTGTTTATATCGGTACTGTTGCAGAGACAGGTGACCGCAATCCACCTATTCATTGGGCAAGAACGGGTGACCCAATTAAAATAAGCGTATATGACCACTATGCAATCAGCAAAGTCAGAGCTGAAGCTGTTTTTGCAGAATCCGGTCTTAAATATTGGGTATCACTCCGACAATCAGGTATTCTTTATCCTGAAATTCTTAAAAATCTTGAACCCATTATGTATCACGTTCCAATTAATGGTGTTCTTGAATGGGCAACTGTTGAAGATTCGGGAAGGCTCCTTGCAAATGTCTGCGGAGACGATATTCCGGAAGAATTCTGGAGAAACTTCTATAACATAGGTTCGGGAGAAGAATATAGAATTACAAACTTTGAGTTTGAAGATCTTCTTCTCGGAACACTTGGTCTCGGCTCACCAAAAAAATTGTTTGAACCACATTGGTTTACTACACGCAATTTCCACGGCCAATGGTATTACGATGGTGATAAACTTGAGGACTATTGTCATTTCCGTGCAAATATTCCTATTAAACAATATTTTAAAGATATGATGAATAAAGTTGAGTCATTCTACAAATTAGCTTTTCTTGCAAAACCTTTTGCTTCAATACTTAAAAATACCTGGATGAAAAGTAATGCAAAAGTAAAAAATTACGGTACTCTCTGGTGGGCAAAAAAAAACGTTCCTGAAAGAATGTCTGCTTATTACGGCAGTCTTGAAAAATTTAATAAACTTCCGAGAAAATGGGATAATTTTAAAGTAATTATCCCTTCAAAGAAAACAACATCCGAGGATGTAATTATTCTTGATCACGGATACGACGAAACAAAACCGTTTGATACTCTGACAATTGAAGATTTGAAAAAAGCTGCAGAATTCAGAGGCGGCGAATGTCTTGCAACTGAAATTTTTGATATGTATACACCGATAAAATGGAAAAGTGCAAGAGGAAATGAGTTTGAAATGAGTCCTAATCTTGTTCTTAAAGGTGGTCATTGGTGCCACGAAGAACTTCCATGGCCTTGGGATTATGACACGGAAGCAAAAATCAATCCGTTCTTTGCACAGGTCTGGTATCCACTTCACGATAAAAACGAAAATAATTATTTCGGTCCTGAAATTTTTGACGGATTCAGAGAGAAGGTTACGAAATGAAAATATTTATGATTGGCGGTACAGGTCTTTTAGGCTGTGAAGCTGCACGTATATTCATTCAAAGAGGTCACGAAGTAACATCAGTTGCACTTCCACCCCTTCCTGAAGGTGCTCCCATTCCATCAGAAATGAAACTCGAATTTTGCAATATTTATGAAAAAAGCGATGATGAAATTCGTAAACTTCTCAAAGGTCACGACTGTTTTGTTTTTGCTGCAGGAATTGACGAAAGAGTTGAATTCCCTGCACCTGTTTACGATGCTTATTACAAATATAACATTGCACCACTTAAAAGAATTCTTCCACTCTGTAAAGAAGTTGGAATGAAGAGTGCAGTTATT
>JAFOEP010000049.1 GCA_017380115.1 Clostridia bacterium
ATTCAGGGTGTTCTTCACAAATCGGTACAGGTATATATTCCTTCCAATCAGAAGCTCCAAACTTGGTTCCCACGGTGTCATCTCCTTCATCAAAAAAGACTATTGAAAAACCGACAAATTATAAAAAAGACCTCGTTAAAATTAACAAGGTCTTTTTTTGGGACCGACACTCAAAATGGAACCGGTCGAAAAGCTTGATTTTCTTATATTCCTAACAATTTTTCCTTCTCACTTATGCCATTATTTTGCCGTTAATAACTATACTTGCGTTTGTTTTTCGGCAGATTTGCTTTTAATGATTCGTTGCAATATATTGAATAATGTTGTTGAAACTATAATTCCCAATGCCAATGCGGCAGATAACTGTAAAGTATATATTGCTTTTTGCAAGAACCCTTCCATATTACCGTGAAATGCATTTGCCATCGTATAATAAAGCGAACCGCCCGGTATTAACGGAATCAATGCTGCGGTAATAAATGTGGTGGTTGGCGTTTTAAGCACCCGTGCCATTATTTCCGAGTAGGTGGAAATAGCCCAAGCCACAATAAAATAACAAATTGCCTCGCTTGAAATAAATGCGCTCAGTATAACAAACAAAAACCACGAAAGCAAGCCGCCCATAGCTGCTGCAACAAGTCTTTTCCCGCGAATATTAAAGAGTATCGCGAATCCTACCGAACCTATAAAACCGGTTAAAATTTGAATCATTTCCGTTTGTGTCATAACGCAAACCCTCCTAAAACGGCGACCAAAAAATAGCCCGCCGCGATAGCAAGTGCAGTTAAAACCGCTTCGATAGAGCGCAAAAGTCCTGCTATGCTGTCGCCTGTAAACAAATCACGCAACGCATTTGTAAGGCCGATACCGGGAATCAAGGTCATTATGTTTCCTATAATCACCTTGTCTACATCCGCTATCCAACCCAATTTCACCGCCCAAAAAGCCAAAAATGTCGCCACCACTGCCGAGAAAAATTTCCCGAAAATTTTATTGGAAATTAATTTATCACAAAAAAATATGCCAAGTCTCACAGCGACGCCAACCGACAAAGAGACCAACGCTTCGATAATGCTTCCGCCGAAGAAAAGTGTGAATGCACCTGCGATTACCGCATAGCAAACAAATTCAAACCAAAGGGGGAATTTTTTACAGTTAACAGCCGCATTAAATTTTTGCTCAATCTCTTTTTGGGTAATACCCTTTTCGCAAATTTCTCTTGATAACTCGTTCAGTAAATGCAATTTTTCATAGTTTGTGCCGACGGATACAACTCTTCTCGTTTGCGTGTGTGTCTGCCCATCCGCCGTGTGAACGGTAACAACAATACTACTGGTTATAATAAAAACATCAACCCTTACCGCCCCTAAAGCGAGGCACATACGGTTTATACTATCCTCAACTCTATGTACTTCGGCGCCTGAAATAAGCATCTGCTCACCGATATCCATAACAAAATTGAACAGTTCTAACATCATAAACCCCTTATATAGAAATGAAATTGCTTTTGCATTTTGTATTATAACATAAAAGCGGCGATAAATCAATGCGAAGCATTGTATCTCATCAATTCCGCAAGGAATTGCATATCATCAACTTCGCAAGAAGTTGTATATCATCAAGCCGACAGTTTTTTGATACACACCTACGGTGTGATGAGATACAACACGTCAAAGCCGTGTTGATGATATACACGACTACGTCGTGATGATATGCCATTGCTTTCGCAATGGATAAAAAAATCCAAGTCCCAAAAAGGACTTGGATTTTTTGGTGCCGGAAGCGGGACTTGAACCCGCACCCTGTCGCCAGGACTGGATTTTGAGTCCAGCACGTCTGCCAATTCCATCATTCCGGCAAACCAACTTTCTATATTATACATTATGTATTCAAAAAAATCAATAGTAATTTTAAATTATTTCAAAATCTTTTTTATCGCGTATGCAACACCGTTTTCATATGACGGTTTTGACGCAAATGTACATATATCAATTATTTTTTCATCAGCATCACCCATCGCAACAGAAATGCCTGCATATTCTAACATTTCAATATCATTTGAACTGTCACCCATTGCAACACAATGTTCTCTGTCAATTCCTGTCATTTCAAGAATTTTTTTAATACCTGTCTTTTTAGAATAACCTTTTTTGCAGAATTCGGCATAAGTTTTATGCTGAACAAAATTATATTTTTCACTCAGATATTTCTGTTCCTCAACACTTAATATATGAGGAATAAAAACTTTTGACATTGTATATTCAGAATATTTTTCGATCAGTTCATCAGGCGTTTCAACAACAATACAATATTCATTTTGCATGTTAGACAAATCTTTAATGTCGTTTTGTATCACAAACTCTCTATTTGTTTTTGTAAAATAATCAAACAACTGTGCTATTTCTTTGTGGTCAATGTCAACACGAAGTATTTTTTCACCATTATACAATATATTGCAACCCATTTCTGAAATAATCCCATCAAATTCAATTTCATTGACCTTATATGGAATATCACCAAGCGATCTGCCCGTATTCAGAAACACAAGATGTCCATTTTCTCTTGCATATTTAATCATTGATTTATTTTCATCGCCAACTCCATTTTTACTTAGCAATGTTCCATCAATATCAAGAAAAAAAGCATATCTCTCGTTCATAGGATTTACCACCTTACAATTATCTCTCTACAAAAATCGCTCTCTGCAATAATTACAAAGAGCAATATGTTTATGACTTTCTTAAAGCTTTTAAAATAGAAATTTTAATATGTTTAACAAATGGTACAAGTTTATCGTATATCGAATATTTAAGAGAATTGTTAACAAGAACATATTCTCCGACAAATTCATAAAGATCAGCGCCCAAACTTGCTTTAAATGAATTGATGCCATGGAAATTATCAACAGGAGTAAGCTCACCAAGCATCTGTGATTTATCTGACGGAATATTCAGATTGTCAACAAGAACATACCCGAGGTCATGGTAGTCACACTCATTTTCAATGCTTTCGCAAAGTCTTAAATAGTTAACAAAATGACTTGGTCTTGTTTCATTTCTCAGAACATCTACGCTTCCGCCAAACAGACAGCTTGCTACTCCACCATATCTTATCGTCAATCCACCCGCTACAACAAATTTTTCTTTGTCAGAATAATTCGTAGAAAGTTCAACTCTTTTCTGATAATTTGCTGATTGCTGAACAATCGTTTCATTCTCATTTTTCAAGCGATTAATTATGCTTTCTTTGTTTGAATTTTCTATTTTTTCAAGATTGATTTTAAGTTGGTTTTGTCTTTCGTCTTCAAATTTCTTATCGGCATTACTATCGTAATATACCAAAGTCAAATCCATACAATCCTTGAAAACAGACATCAGCTTTTTAATATATTCCGGCTTTTTCTCAATAAAGCTGTCACGATCGGATGTAGAACGCATTACAGTTGCAAAATCATCAAGTAATTCAGGTTCTTTTTCAATGTCTTCAATTGTAACACGTCTGCTGACAAGTCCCCTGTTTTCGCCTATTCTGACTGAATATCGTACACCTTTTTCACACTTTTTCAAAAGTTCTTTTGCCGTAAACATTTCTCCGTTTTCATTTTTCAATGAAATCATATATTGAATCGGAGATTTGTAAATATAACGGGCAACATCATGATTTAATCTATAACCAAGATTTATGAGATTTTCATGAAGTTTGACACCATTATCCTGAATTTCATTATTAATTCGAAGAGGAATATGAGGGTCTGTAAGCAATGCAGTTACAGAATGTTTTTTCATCTCTTTTTTTATAAACTCAGTAAACTCTGAAAGTATCTGAATGTCATTATAATTCATAACGGGACCGTCAGGCAAATACCAGACTTTTCCACACAGAGACAAGCTTCTTTCAAGAATCAGGCACCCAAAAACTCTTTCTCCATTATTAAACCCACTATAAAAATACGGTTTCCAGAATGTTTTAATTTCAGGCCAACGAGAGCATTGAATGAATGAACCCTTTTTCTCGTTTATATATTTATCATATTCTTCAAGATTTTTTTCTTCAACAAATTCAATCATTTTTATGTCTCCTCATATATTCATTTATGCAATCAATTTCTGAAAAAGGTTCTTTTACTCCGTTTATCAGCTGATATTCTTCGTGCCCTTTTCCCGTCAGCAATATGATATCACCATCCTGTGCAATTGAAAGTGCATATTCGATGGCTTTTTTACGGTCAGGTTCAGTATAATACTTGCCGTTTACTTCGTTTATTGCAGAAACTATGTCATTTATAATATTCATCGGGTCTTCAAAGTCGGGGTTGTCAGAAGTCACAACACACAAATCACACATACTTCCTGCAACTATGCCCATTTCACGTCGTCTGTCTTTTGTTCTCCCTCCTACTGAGCCGAAAACGCATATCACACGGTTTGTCTTGTATGAATTTACAGTGTCAAGAATGCTTTTTAAGCTGTATCCGTTGTGAGCATAGTCAATTATGACTTGAAAATCGGCATCAATATCTACAACTTCAAATCTTCCTCTGACTTTTACATTCTTCAAAGATTCTATCGCCTTGTCAATTGAACATCCAAAAGAGACTGCAACACCTAATGCAGAAAGGACATTATAAACATTAAAATCCCCTCTCATTGGTGCAACAACATTCGTTCTTTGTCCCATTATATTGCAATCGAATGATATGCAGGTTTTTTTGTTAACAATTATATCCTGAAGGTTTTCTGCATACAAATCATATTCAGATTTAAAGCCGAATGACATAACTTTGCATTTACAGTTTTCTGTCATAACGCTATGCGCTTCATCATCAAAATTTAAAATAGCATTGTCACAACGCTCAAACAAAACACTCTTCCAATATGCATATTCTTCCATTGTTTCATGTTCACGAGGCCCGATATGGTCAGGAGATAAGTTCGAGAAAACCGCACAAGAAAAATTTATCCCATCTACCCTGCCTTGTTTCAATCCCAATGAAGAAACTTCAAGCGCAACTGCACGACATCCATCATCAAGCATTGATCTGAACAACTTCTGAAGCTCATATGATTCAGGCGTTGTGTTGACAGTCGGGTATTTTTTTCCTTTAAATTCTGCACCGACAGTACCAATTATTCCACACGGAACATCGCAGCCATTAAGCACACACTGAACAACGTGAGCAGTTGTTGTTTTTCCTTTCGTGCCTGTTATGCCTATAATTTTCAAATCTTTTGCCGGATTATCAAAAAAGTTTTCTGATATTTTTCTTAAAACCTTACGTGAGTTTTCCACAATAAAAATTTGTGCATCATCCGGAACATCAATTTCTTTTTCACAAATAAAAACTCTTGAACCGTTTTCGTAAGCAGATTTTGCAAATTTATGTCCGTCAATATCAACTCCCGAAATGCACACAAAAATCGTGTTGTCAGACGCTTTTCTTGAATCGTAAATTATATCATTGATTTCTTCATCTCTTACGATTTCGCCTTTATAATCAATATTTTTCAGTATTTTTGAAAGTAGCATATTAACAACCTCAAATTATATTAAATAATTTATCAACAAACAGAATTATACA
>JAFOEP010000002.1 GCA_017380115.1 Clostridia bacterium
CAGCACAAGCCCGTTTGCAGCTCTTCTTGAAGAAGATTTTGGTGACGAATAATTAAAAATAAATCCCGATTGTAGTCCGCTGGGCGTTTCAATCGGGATTTAACTTTCTTTAAAAGGTGATAAAAGTGAGCGAAGTTCAGAAGGTTACGCATAACATAGACCCGGTGTTTGATGAAAGCAGCAGAATTCTGATATTAGGGAATATGACCTCAACATTACCTGCAAACGCCCCAAATAATTTTTAAAAATTATACAGTTTTTAAAAATAATAAAATTCTAAAAAATTATTGAAAAAATGTTACTAAAGTTGTATAATGAATTAAATTGTTCTTTGGAGGAAAAGATAATGAAAAAAAGCATAAAAATTACAAGTATATTGTTAGCGTTTATAATTGCATTTTCATGCATTATTATACCGGCAAGTGCAAAAAAAGGTGAAATAACATTGACTGTACTTGGCGACAGTGTTGCATACGGTGCCTATGTTGAAAATCAGTATCGTTATGGCGACGTTATGAAAAATAAACTCACACAAGCAGGATACACAGTAGACTATGTTAACTACGCTATTCCGAAGTATGGTTCAAGAAGTATTTATTTTGATTTCTTTGAAGAAACATATGCTTTTGACAACAATGCTTATGTTCAGTTGCTTGGTGCATACGATTTCAGAAAAGATATTTCTTACGAAGACTATATTAGCAGATTGAAATCATCAGATATAATTATGCTTAATGTCGGAGAAAATGATATTGTTGCAAAATTTTATGAGATGAGAGGATATGATAATTATTATATCTTCTACGGAAATGAAACAAACTCTAAGATTTTTCAAAACGATATAAACAATGGTAATGTCGAATGGATATATACTTACAATTCAAAGAAAGAACAACAGTACAAAGAATCATTTGAATTGAGTTTAAGTTACTATTTCGAAAAAGATTTGCAGGAATTAAGAAAGTTGAATCCAGATGCACAGATTCTTGTTAACAATGCGTTTAATCCATACAGATTAGCAGTAGAGGCAAAAGACGGCTTGATTGACCTTGCAAAAGAAACGGTTACACAAATCAAAGAACTCCCAAAATCTTCAAGCTTGAAAGAGCTTATCGTAAACTCCAAGAAAATATGTGAAAACATTAAAACAGTTGCGACGGGAGCTGATGTTTTAGCGAAGGCACTTATGGGTACGTCAATGGATAATTGTGGTGGTCTTGATATATCAAGTCTCAACCCTATTGAGCAGATTCTTTATAAAATTCAATATGTACGTACGGAAATGTGTTGCATTGAATTGTTTGACATAGCAAATGAAATTATGGAAAATGCAGCTGTAAAATATGATTGCACTGTTGTTGACCTTGCAAATTCAGATGTATGCTATTATATGACAGGAGACGGCTCACATCCGAGCGTTGAAGGACATCAGAAAATAGCCGATTATTGCTATGATTTAATTGATATGAATAAGCTTGGATAAAAATAATTAAAAAAAGGGTTGCTTTTTTTAATCAGGTGTGATAAAATACCATTCGTAGTTATGTTCTAAAATGAAAGAGGTGACAACCATGAAGGAAGGAATTCATCCAAAGTACGAAGAAACTGAGGTTAAATGTGCTTGTGGTGCAGTTATAAAGACTTCTTCAACTAAATCAGGAATGAAAGTTGATATTTGTTCTAACTGCCATCCGTTCTTTACAGGTAAACAGAAGCTTGTTGATACAGGCGGTCGTGTTGACAGATTTAATAAGCGTTTCAATCTTGGTTGATAAACAGGAATTTTCGGCAGACAACAGTTATATGTTGTCTGCCTTTTCCGATTATCACGGGAGGTGCTTGAATGAAAAACGAATACAGAACAGTGAAAAATGAATCATCTGATGAATTTGTCGAAAAAAAGTCGAAATTCATCGGATACATTAAACCTGTCAAAACGCAGGATGAAGCAATTGAATTTATTGAGAAAATCAGAAAGAAGCATTGGGATGCGACCCACAATGTTTACGCATATATTCTGAGAGAAAATTCTGTTGAACGTTTTTCTGATGACGGAGAACCTCAGGGTACAGCGGGGATACCCGTAATCGAAGTTCTGAAAAAAGAAAATTTAACAGACTGTGCTGTTGTTGTTACAAGATATTTTGGTGGAACTATGCTTGGCGCAGGTGGACTTGTAAGAGCATATTCCAAGTCTGCTAAAATTGCTGTTGATGCAGGTGTACCGATAATTGTCAACCTTTGTGCAATTGCTGATATTAATTGTGATTATTCGTTTTATGGAAAATTGTCCTCTCTCATACCCGACAACGGAGCTGTTATTCTTGACACAGAATTTACAGATGATGTCAGAGTCAGCTTTGCTGTAAAAAATGATGAATTTGAAAAAATCAGAAAATTGATTATAGATTCTTCCAACGGAAGATATGATTGTGAAAAAACAGGAGAAAAATATTCTGTATTGTAAAAAATTTTTGAAAAAAATAGAGGAAAAAACAATAAAAGAATGTATATATAAATAAAGGGGTGATATTATGAGCGAAACTATATCGAAAAAATTGTGTGAATCTGAACATTTAATTTTGAGCGATAAAGCATCTTTTGCTGATAAATCACTTGGCAGAAAAAGGCCCGAAGAAGAATGTAGTGTGAGAACGGCGTATCAACGTGACCGTGACAGAATAATACATAGCAGGTCGTTCAGAAGGCTGAAACATAAAACACAGGTTTTTCTGTCGCCTGAGGGAGACCATTACAGAACAAGGCTCACTCACACTCTGGAAGTTTCTCAGATTGCAAGAACGATTTCAAAAGCGTTACGCCTTAACGAAGACCTGACGGAAGCTATTGCGCTCGGGCATGACCTTGGACATACACCGTTCGGTCATGCAGGAGAAAGAGCATTGGACAAGCTTGTGACGGGAGGATTTCACCATTATCTTCAAAGCGTCAGAGTTGTTGACAAAATTGAAAAAGGCGGAAAAGGCCTCAATTTAACATACGAGGTCCGTGATGGAATCGCTTGTCATACTGTCGGAAAACCGGCAGATACGATTGAGGGCAGAATTGTAAAATTGTCCGACAAAATTGCGTATCTTAATCACGATATTGATGACGCAGTAAGAGCAGGAGTAATTGACGAAGAAGCCATACCTGTTGAAATCAGAAAAGTTCTCGGATTTTCAAAATCTGAAAGAATAAATACTCTTGTTATGTCTGCAATAAATAATTTTAAAGACGATATAATTCTTGATGAAGAAATTGCCATAGCTTTTAAACAGTTGAACGAGTTTATGTTTGAAAATGTTTATACCAACCCTGTTTGTAAAAGCGAAGAAATTAAAGTTTATGATATGCTCGGAAGATTGTTTTCATATCTTGTTGAGAACGATGAAATATTGCCGCACGATTATGATATGATTAAAGAAAGCGAAGGCGTTGAGGTTGCGGTAAAAGATTATGTCGCCGGGATGACGGACAGGTATGCAGTTTCGATTTTTGAGAGATTGTTTGTTCCGAAATCGTGGTATTTTTAGGTAGGTGAATGTATGTGGCTTTGGATGAAAGATTTTTAATTGACTTGAAAGACAGAAACGAAATCGGGGACGTAATCTCAGAATATATAAACCTCGGCAAAAGGCAAGGAAGAATAAGAAAAGGACTTTGCCCGTTTCATAACGAAAAAACACCTTCTTTTGCTGTTTACGAAGACACGCAGTCATTTTATTGCTTTGGTTGTGGCGTTGGTGGAGACGTAATCGGTTTTGTCAGAAACATAGAAAACCTTGACTATATTGAAGCTGTCAAAAGACTTGCTCAACGTGCAGGACTCGCAATGCCTGAGGATGGATTTGACAATTCAATTCAGAGCAAGAAAAAAAGAATCTATGAAGCAAATAAACTTGCAGCAAAATTTTTTCACAAGAAGTTACTTGAAGAAAAAAATAAATTTGCTCGTGAATATTATCTTAGCAGGGGATATACTCCTGCGACCATTAAACATTTTGGGTTGGGATATGCACCTGATTCATGGAACGAATTAAAAAATTATCTCAATGAAAATGGTTATAGAAACGAGGAATTGTTTGAAGCAGACCTCGTCAAAAAAAGCGAAAAAAACGGCAGGGTAAATTATTACGACAATTTTCGCAACAGAATGATGACGCCTATAATAGATGTCAGAGGAAATGTTATTGGTTTTGGTGGAAGAGTGCTTGACAATTCAAAACCGAAATATGTCAACACATCTGACACTCTTGTTTATAAAAAGAGTAATGAAGTTTTTGCATTGAATTTTGCAAAAAACGGTAATCCTGAAAAGCTGATAATTTGCGAAGGATATATGGATGTTATTGCTTTGCATCAGGCAGGATTTACAAATACCGTAGCGTGTCTTGGAACGGCATTGACAAGTCAACAGGCGTCATTGATAAAAAGATATGTCCCGGAAGTTGTTTTGTCTTATGACAGCGATGAGGCCGGACAAAAAGCAACGCAAAGAGCAATTTCGATTTTTTCATCAGCCGGATTGAGAGTACGTGTGTTGAAACTCAGCGGAGGAAAAGACCCCGACGAAATCATTAAAAAATACGGTCCCGAAAGATATCGGATGTTGCTTGAAGGCGCCCAGAACGATATAGAATTTACAATAATTAAAATCAGAGATAAATATGACACTTCAACAACAGACGGAAAATCGAAATTCCTGACAGAAGTTTCAGACTATCTTGCGACATTGAGGAATCCTATTGAGCGTGACACATATGTTTCAAAGCTTGCAGAAGAAACAGGAGTTGAAAAATCTTCTATAATGCAACGTGTAAACATTGTTATGAAAAGCAATGCGCGAAAGGAAACGAGCAAAAAAATTGAAACTCAAAGAAGAGAAAGCTTTGGGTTTAATGATAAA
>JAFOEP010000050.1 GCA_017380115.1 Clostridia bacterium
GCTCGGAAATCACAGAAACAATTCCGACAGTAGACCATACACCTGGTGAATGGGTCGTTTCTACACCACCTACTGCACACAATGAAGGTATGGAATTCCAGTATTGTTCTGTATGCCAGAACATAATTAACCAGAGATCAATACCTGCTCTTACTTATGTTCTTGAAGCAGCAGAAGGTAAAAGCACTGTTATAGACAACGAAAATCTTTTCATTTACGGTTTAAAAGAAGGCTTGAGCAGTCTTGATGAATTCGTAAACTTCGAAGGTTGTACTCTTGTTTATAACGAAACTAAAAACGGATTCGGAACAGGAACAACTGTTGATATTATGGTTGATGGAGAAAAGGTTGCAACCTACACAATAGTGATTTTCGGGGATGTAACCGGTGATGGCTTTGTTGATGCTTTTGACGTGTCAATGATAAGTGCAGCTGCAAACTTTGAAACAAAATTCTCTCAGGGCTCTGCATATGAAATGGCTGCGGACGTTTCAAAAGACGGCTATATTGATGCAATTGACCTTTCAGTTGCTCTTTCAGCAGCAAACTATGAAAATGAAATTTCACAGGTAAAATAAAAATTATGGCTATCGTTTTCTTGCTAATGGAAAACGATAGCCTTTTTTGATTTAATATGAATTTTATTTGTTGCGTCTTACTTTTATTAATTCACCTATCATTGTGCCGAGAACTATGAGAATTGCACCGACTTTTTGCCATAACAAAAGCTTTTCGTGAAGAAATATTTCTGCAAAAATTACGGCCGAAAAAAGTTCAAGATTGCCACATAATGCAACGGTCTGTGCAGGGAGCTTTTTGAGCGAAGAAAAATATAAATAACAACCAAACCCTGTGTTGAACAAACCTAACAATAAAATCCATGGCCAATCGGAAGCGGGAATATGAAAAACAAAACGCTGCTTTATCCCTATAAACACTGCAAGAGTTATAAAACTTGCAACAAGTTGTATTGCTGAGTTTTCTATGCCTGAAATGTTTTTTGATTTTTTGTTGAATGTAACCATAAAAAAGTATGTTATTGCAGACAAGAAACCACAGACAATACCGAAAGTACTCAATCCGTCTGTTGCAGATCTTTGATTGACAAGAACTATCCCGACTATTACGACAATAAATCCTGTGATTTTCGGCAGAGTAAATTTCTCTTTGAAGATTATCGGTGAAAGCATCATCACAATTACCGAACCGAAATAGTAAAGAATAGATGCAAGGCTGATCCCGATTTGTTCGTATGCTTCATAGAGGAACATCCAGCTTGTGCCCATCGCAACACCTGACAGAGTAATGTATATTATGTCGTGCTGGTTTTTTCTGAAATTGAATTTTCCACCTTTTATAAAAAATACTGATACAAGAAGCAAACTTCCAAACAATGTTCTGAAAAAGACTATATTGTAACTTGAAACGGAAATATTGCTCGCTACAATTCCGTTGAAGCCAAACAACAAAACAGAAACAATATATTTGATAAATGATTTTTTATCCAATCTTTCTTTCATTTCTTTTGTCCTTTAGTTTTGTTTTTTTGATATTGTATCACACTTTTGAACAATAAACAATACAAATATATTTCCAAAAAAGAAATATGAACAAATAAATAATGTTAAAATAAAGATAATAAATAGCAAACGGGGGCTGAAATTATGACTTTTTCAACTTTTATGTTTAAAGCAATGGCGTTCATTTTGTCAATTTTTGTCACAGGAATCCCTTATGTTAAAACGGCACCGAGTTTGCTTCAGACAAAAGAGGAAAACTGTCTTTTGAATGTAGAAATGATTTCGGATATTCATGTTGAACAAATGTTTAAAATCAAAGGTGAGATTTTAAAACAAGGATTGATAAAGATGGGTGAATCTGAATCAGAAATTGATGCGGTCGTTGTTGCCGGTGACCTCACAAACTATGCTGACGAAGAAAGTCTTGCAGATTTTTACGATATAGTCAAACAGTACAGTCCTGCACAAGCTATAATTGCAGCAGGAAATCATGATATCGGACACGTAGGCGACAAAGGTGTTACAAATATATCCAGAGAAGAAGCTAAACAGAATGTAATTAAATATTATAATGAATACAGCAACCAGAACCTTACCACAAACTATTATAGTTTATATGTAAACGGGTACAAATTTATTGTTCTTGGTGATGATGTTCTTTATGGTGGTTCATGGGACGACATAAGATTTTCACAGGAACAGTTGGATTTTCTTGATCGTGAACTTGCAGAGGGAACAAAAGACGGATTGCCGACATTTGTGTTGTGCCATTGGGGAATGTCAGGCATTAACGGAGAAAACACAGTCTATGAAGATACGGGTATTGATCCTGCTGAATTTGATGTAAAAGGGATAATGGAAAAATATAAAAATGTTTATTATATCAGTGGACATATGCATTCAGGATTCAAAAGTAAATTCATAGAAAAAACATTTAGGTTGAGCAATGCTGAACAGGTAAACGGAGTGACTTATCTCAATTTACCTTCATTTGGATTCTTGAATATGTATGGTTATCCTTGGCCGGGTACAGGAGCACAGCTTGAAGTTTATGAAGATAAGGTTGTTTTCCGACCAAGAAACTATCTGACAGAAAAATGGTTTGAAAAATGTGAATATACCTTTGAAATTGAAAAATGATTAAAAAGAAGCCACCTGCAGGTGGCTTTGATTTTTATGCCTTTAGGCAGGGTTACGCGAAGTGTAACCCAATCAACCACCCGCTATGCGGGTGCGCGTCGGAAGTTATACAAAAAAATTCTCCAAAGTAGTACAAAAAGGTTGTTCAAGTCTTAGAGAACTACGAAAGGAGA
>JAFOEP010000051.1 GCA_017380115.1 Clostridia bacterium
GTTTCGGGCATTCCATCGTTTCTAAAACAAAACAAAGGTGCAAAATATATTCATATCGTTGATTTGGAGGGCGCAAAGGACGGGACAACGCCGAATATTTCCGTCGTGAGCCAGATTGCAAAAGAAACTGACTTGTTTGTTGAAGTCGGTGGCGGAATCAGAAATATGGAAACTGTTGAAAAATATATTCATACAGGTGTTTCCAGAGTGATACTCGGCACATCGGCTGTCACAGACGAAGAATTTCTGAAAAAAGCAGTTGAAAAATACGGAGAAAAAATTGCTGTCGGCGCCGACATAAAAGACGGATTTATTGCGATTAAAGGCTGGTTGGAAAAATCAAATGTTACTGTTGATGAGTTTTTTGAAAAAATGCAGAAAATGGGTATTGACAATATTATTTGTACTGACATTTCAAAAGACGGTGCAATGAAAGGCACAAACCGTCAGTTGTATAGAGAACTTTCGGAAAAGTATTCTCTTAAAATTACGGCTTCGGGGGGAGTATCTTCAATTGACGACGTCAAAGCGTTAAGAAAAATGAACTTGTACGGTGCAATAATCGGAAAAGCATACTATATCGGAGCAATAGATTTGAAAGAGGCGTTGGAGGTGGCAAAATGATTACCAAAAGAATTATTCCGTGCCTTGACGTAAAAAACGGCAGAGTTGTAAAAGGTGTAAATTTTGAGGGTCTCAATGATGTTTCATCTCCGATTGAACTTGCTGAATATTACAGCAAAAACGGTGCAGATGAACTTGTTTTTTATGACATAACAGCCTCTTTTGAAGAAAGAAAGCTTTTTACCGATATTCTCACGCAGGTCGCAAGTACGATTTTTATTCCGTTGACGGTAGGTGGAGGAATAAATACGATTGAAGATTTTGACAGAGTTTTAAAATGTGGCGCAGATAAAGTCAGCGTAAATTCCGGAGCAATCAGAAATCCTGAACTTATAAAAGAAGCCTCTGAAAAATACGGCAGTCAATGCGTTGTGCTGTCTGTTGACGTAAAAAGAGTTGACGGCGTATTTCGTGTTTTTTCAAAGGGAGGAAGAGAAAACACCGGAATGGAAGCAATTGAATGGATAAAAAAATGCGTTTTGCTCGGAGCAGGTGAGGTTGTGGTCAATTCAATTGACACCGACGGAGTGAAAAATGGTTTTGACATTGAAATGCTTGAAAAAGTTCTGGAAGTTGTCAATGTGCCTGTGATTGCATCGGGTGGAGCAGGAAGCACTCAGGATTTTATTGACTTGTTCAAAAAAGTGCCTGATATTGATGCAGGTCTTGCTGCGTCTGTTTTCCATTTCGGAGAAATAAAAATAAACGAGTTGAAAAAGACTTTGAAAGAAAATGATATAATTGTGAGGTTATGATTATGATAAATATTGACGAATTGAAATTTGACGAAAAAGGGCTTATCCCGGCAGTAGTAGTTGACACAGTGACAAAAAAAGTTTTGACTGTTGCATATATGAACAAAGAAAGTTTACAGATTTCTCTTGAAAAAGAATTGACTTGTTTTTACAGCAGATCAAGACAGGAATTGTGGCTCAAAGGTGAGACAAGTAAAAACTATCAGCATATCGTGAGTATTACTGCCGACTGCGACAAAGATGCTCTTGTTGTTGAAGTTGAAAAAGACGGACCT
Organism: Clostridia bacterium; assembly: GCA_017380115.1. Lineage (GTDB taxonomy): Bacteria > Bacillota > Clostridia > Oscillospirales > Acutalibacteraceae > SIG575. The sequence goes on from JAFOEP010000051.1 coordinate 1,655, forward strand.
GCCTGTCATCTTGGCACAGATTCCTGCTTTGAAAATCCTGTTTTTGTCAGTGATAAATTACAATCTTTCAGTTTGCAGGGATTGTATGCTCTTCTTTTGGGAAGAAAAGAAAACAAACCGGAAGGCTCATACACGACATATCTTTTCGAAAAGGGAATTGACAAGATTTTAAAGAAAGTCGGCGAAGAATGTACCGAAGTTATCATTGCGGGAAAAGCTGACGACAAAAAAGAAACAATTTATGAGCTTGCGGATCTGACATATCACGCAATGGTGCTTATGGTTGAAATGGGTATCAGCGTTGAAGATGTTCATAAAGAACTTGCATCAAGAAATATTATTGATGTAAAAGTCAAGCAGGAAAAATGA
>JAFOEP010000052.1 GCA_017380115.1 Clostridia bacterium
GTTTGGAAGAGTACATGAGTATATCGCAAGTGATGTCATAATTACAAAAAGAACAATCATCATCACTTTTGTGATTTTTTCAACGCCGTTCTGAAGTCCCATAGAACATACAAGAAAACAAAAAAGAATAATAGAAAAAGATGAGATAAATGAAGTGCTTGTATCTGATGAAATCTGAGTAAATTGTTGAGAAAGTGTCTGAGTACCATGAAAGGATAAAATAGAGCCGTTAAGATATTTGACAAAATAAGTCAGAATCCAACCTGAAATGGTGGTGTAATACATCATAAGAAGATAATTACCGGTGATTCCAAGATATTTTGCAAAATGCCATTTTTGACCCTTGCTTTCAAGGACATCAAAAGAAGTCGCAATACTTCTCTGACTTGCTCTTCCGACAGCAAGCTCAGCCGTCATAATGGGTAAGCCAAGCAAAAGCAGGAAGGCAAAATAAATTAAAACAAATATAGCGCCTCCGTAACTTCCTGTAATTATAGGAAAACGGTAAACGTTACCTAATCCGATTGCACATCCTGCGGAAATGAGCAGGAAGCCTAAACGTGATGAAAATTTTTCACGTTTTTTCATAATAACACCTCAAAAAACAATTATTTTTTATTATATTATATTTTTTTATTATTTACAAGTAATTTTTTTATTTTTAATAAAAATAAGAGAAATCGGAATAATTGTTTTTGTTGACTTTAAAAATATACTCTTTTATAATAAAAATAACATAATTAAGAAACTTGTTTGACGGATAAAAAAATATATATTTCATAAAATATTAGAAAATATATTCGGAGGAGAAAAATGACTTCACTTGAAAAAATACTTGAATCTTTGGAACAGTTTTGTGAAAAAGAAGAATACAGAATACCAAAAGTCTGGAATTATGTAGATTGCATATATGAAAAAACTGAAACTAAAAATGAAATAACTGTTGGTGCAAAAGAATTTTTTTCAAAATCAATAAAATATATCTTGTCAAAAGATGATAAACAAAGCGATGACCTTGTGATTTATTCAATGTTGATGAGAACATTTTCCGCATGGGATCATGGTTGTTGTGGACTTGAAAACGGAAATCTTCTGAAAACAATGTGTCTGTTACCTCTGATAAAGGAAATGGGGTTCAATTCAATATATCTTTTGCCGATTTTTGAAACTTCAAAAGAAAATATGAAAGGGGAAGTTCCAAGCCCTTATTGTGTGAAGGATATAATGAAAATTGATTCGTCGTTAACAGACAGACATATTCCTCAAATTGATTCAGATGTACTTTTTGAAGCATTTTGTCAGTCTGCGCATAAACTTGGAATGAAAGTGATAGTAGATTTTGTTTTCAGAACAACAGCAAGAGACAGCGTTCTTATCAACGAACATCCCGATTGGTTTTATTGGATAAAAACAAGTTGTGAAGAAGATTTTTCAGCACCTAAATGTCCTCAGCTGCCTCATACAGCTGTCAACAAAAAGAATGTCAGCATACTTTATCAATCACCGGAGATGAAAGACTTTGCAAACTGCTTTGCATTTCCACCGAAAAAGGAAAGCTTTGGTGGCACAGACCTTCTCAAAGAAGCAAGAGAAAAACTTGGTATAACGATAATGCCAGGATTTGCTGACACGATAAATGACCCTCAATCTGCATGGACAGATATTACATTTTTCAGATTTTATAAAGACAACACAAAATATGCAATTAAAAAATACGGCAACGATTTTCCGCCTATGATCGCGCAGGACGGAGTTAAATGCAGTGTTTTTGAAGGTGAAGAAAAGAACGAAGAACTTTTTAGATATATTGAGAATGTAATACCATATTATATTGAAAGATTTTCAATTGACGGTGCAAGAATTGATATGGCTCACGCACTTCCAGGTGAGGTGAGCACCAAAATGATGGAAAAAATTAAGCAAAAGAGAAAAGATTTTGCTCTTTGGTCGGAAGAATTCCATACCGATAAAAGTGGAGAAAGTAAAGACGCAGGATATACTTTCTTTACAGGAGGTATCTGGGATTTGTGGGACAAAAATTCTTATGAGAGTGATGATTTCAACAAACGTATTGCAGAATGTATTGGCGGAAAACTCCCGTGTGTTTCCTGCGTTGAGATGCCGGATACTCCACGATGTGCCCAAAAGCTCGGAATTGAAAGAACAATTACTGCTTTGTTTATTACAGCTTTGCTGCCCAACAGTGTTCTTTTCGTAAACAATGCTCTTGAACTCGGAGAAAAACAGCCGATGAATCTTGGACTTAAAAGCACTGAAAAAGACAGATTCGTTTTACCTAAAAATCATAAATTTTATGGTAAACTTGCGTTTTTTGATAATTATTGTTTTGACTGGACAAACAGAAAGCATATATACAACGCACTTGTCAAATCAATTGAAATAAGAAAAAAATATTATAACGTGATAAAGAAAAAAGAAAACTATAATATCAAGCAACTTAAAAACTATACAGATTTGACCGTTATCAATGCATTTGACAACAAGAAAGGATTTATAGCATTGATAAACAGAGGAAAAGAGGAAATGAAGATTTATCTCAAAAAATTAATTCCGGAAAATGCTGTTTTAGGAGAATGTATTTACGGAAACGAGAACAGAGACATTCTTTATCCGGATACTGTAACGGTTTATGAAATAAAACAGAAATAATTCTGTGTCAATGAGCTCTTTGTTAAAATATAATGTATTAGGAAAGCGAAAAAATTACCTCCCCCGAAATAATGATGTTTAATCTCCGGAAAAACCGGCAAAAATACTAATACAAGAAACAAATGTTAACGGAGAGTGATAAAAATGATAAGACGGGGAGACATATACTACGCTGATCTGAGTCCTGTTGTGGGGTCTGAACAGGGTGGTGTAAGACCTGTTTTAATAGTACAAAATGATGTCGGAAACAAATTCAGTCCGACTGTTATAGCTGCGGCAATAACAAGCCAGAAGTATAAAACAAATTTACCTACACATATCCAGGTGAACGCAAACGAATGTGGACTTGCAAAGGATTCCATTGTTCTTCTTGAACAAGTCAGGACAATTGACAAAAAAAGGCTTAAAGAGAGAATGGGGAATCTTGATGAAACGGATATGGACAGAATAGACAGAGCGTTAAGCGTTAGTTTTGGACTCGGCGAGGCTACATAAGCTTCGCCGATTTTTTGGAGGTAAATATGAAAGGAAGAAAAATAACGGTCCTGGTTTTACTTTTGTCAATGCTTGCGGGAATTACTGGTAATCTGTATTTTATTTCCACAAAGGATTATCTGAATACAAATTATACCGTTTCAACAAAGTCAATGGTGCTTTCGCAACTGAGAGGGAATATATACGATTGCAACTTTAAAAAAATTGTAAATCGTCAGAAACAAAATCTGATTGTTGCAAAGCCATCTGTGAAAAGTGCAGATTTATTAAAAAAACATCTTACCCTTGAGCAATATGATTTATTGCTGTCCTCTATTGGTAAAGGAATACCGTTTTGCGAAAAGACAGAGGATTTTATTTGCAATGAAGAATATGCAAAAAGTGTTGAAGTGTATGAACGATACGAAAAGAATCAACCTGCATGTCATATTGTAGGTTATATCAATTCAGCCGACAATGTAGGAGTGTCAGGGATAGAAAAAAGTTATGATGAGTTGTTAAAAAAAGAAATGGTTTTGCAACTTAAATATACAACTGATGCTCACAACAATTATTTGCTTGGTGAAAACCTTGAAATTGTTCAAAACAATTATTATTCAAAACAGGGAGTCAGGCTGACAATAGACAGGAATATTCAGATAATAAGTGAAAACGCAATGAAGCTGTATAATGTTGAAAGTGGTGCGTGTGTTGTGCTTGATGCACAGACAGCAGAAATAAAATCAATTGCAAGCACACCGACTTTTGATTGCAACAATATCTCTGATTCTTTAAATCAGGAAAATTCACCGTTTATAAACAAAGCTCTGAACGAATACAGCGTGGGGTCAGTGTTTAAAACTGTTGTTCTTGCGTGTGCAATAAAAAACGGATTGGAGAATTATGAATATAAATGTGAAGGAAGTTTAAAAATAGGTAATCATAGCTTTTCATGTTCTTCGGGAGTAAAGCACGGAAGTGAAAATTTGTCGTCAGCACTTGCAAATTCATGTAACACATATTTTATTGAACTTGCAAGACAACTTGGTTCGAAAAAAATTATTGATATGGCAAGAAACTTAGGCTTTGGTGAAACGATAGAACTGAGCGATTATATTTTTTCACAATCAGGATATCTGCCGAAACCTGACGACATTTATTCGGACGGTGACCTTGCAAACCTTGCTTTTGGACAAGGCAGTCTGATGGCAACACCGTTGCAGATTGCTCAATGTTACAGCGCTCTTGTTACCGATGGAGAATTGAGATTTGCATCTTTGGTTAAATCTACGGTTGATTCTGAAGGAAATGAAACAAAAATTAATTCTTATCCACCTAACATCAGGGCTTTGGACACACAAACAGCAAAGAAGACAAAAGAGTACCTGGCAAAAAATTTTACTTTTGAAAATTATGCCGTTGCTAAACCCGATTATAATTGTATAAGCGGAGGAAAAACATCTACTGCACAAACGGGATGGTATGATGAAAACAAAGAAGCAATATTTCATACATGGTTTGCAGGTTTTGTTGATGCAGGGGACAAAACTTATGTAATAGTTGTTTTTAAAGAAAACGGAATAAGCGGTGCATCAGATTGTGCACCTGTTTTTAAAGAAATAGCAAACAGACTCATAATATATAACAGAAAATCATAGTATTACAAGGGGAGATGATACTATGAAAAAAATAATGAGTTTGTTTTTGACAATCGTAACATTCTTTACTCTTTCAATTTGTTCGTTTGCGACAGAGGAAAAGAAAGAATTGCCTGTTGAAATAAAAGCAAAATCGGCAATTCTGATGGATTGTGATTCAGGGAAAGTCCTTTTGTCATATAACGAGCACGAAAAACTTCCTCCGGCATCGGTTACTAAAATAATGCCATTGCTTCTTTTTGTTGA
>JAFOEP010000053.1 GCA_017380115.1 Clostridia bacterium
AACACACAAAGTAAATAAATCAGAAATATTAAAACACTACCGGCATTGCCGATAGTGTTTTATTTTTATTTAATATATTTAATTGTTTTACATTCCCCAAACAAACCATGTGAAAATATAACCTGCCAAAACAGCTGACATTGTGAACGGCACACCAATTCTCAAAAAGTCTTTTGTTGTAACTGTTTCGCCGTTTTTTCTCAGAATTCCTATACCCGCGATGTTTGCAGAAGCTCCAATCGGAGTAAGATTTCCCCCAAGTGTAGCACCAATCAGCAATCCAAAATACAAAACGTATGGTTCATATCCTGCTCCATTATTCATCATCGAAGCTATGCTCTGAACAACCGGTAACATTGTTGCAACATAAGGAATATTGTCTATAAACGCCGAAAGCAAAACAGACACAAACACAAGCATTGTATACATAATAAACGGATTGTTTCCTGCCCATGAATGAAGTATTTCAGCAATCTTATCAATTACTCCTGCAGCAGTTATTCCCTCAATTACAATAAACAAACCGAAAAGCAAAATCAAAGTTTCAGTATCAAGGTCTCTTATTACCTTTTTTAATGGTAATATAGTTTTGTTCTTTCTGCATTCGTATATTACTCCGATTATGCAGATTATAACACAGATTAAACCTGCCCTTAAATTGTAAATAGTCTGCAACGCACCACCGTCCGGTTTTTTGATGAATGATGCAAAAATAAGAAGTACAACTGTTGCTATCATCAATATTGATGGCACATAATCTTCAACTTTTGTTTCAACAACACCTTTAATTGGTTGTTTGTCTTTTCTGAAAAGAGCAAACAAGCAAAAAATTGACGCAATAGCACCAAGCTCAACAGCAAAGAAAATACCGGGTTTTCTATTCATCCAGAAGAATTCAAGGAAATTCATATTTGCAAAGCTTCCGAGAAGTATGCTCGTTGTATCTCCAACAAGCGTTGCTGCACCTTGTAAATTTGATGAAACTGCAATTGAAATAATAACAGGAACAGGAGATATTTTCAATTTTTTTGAAATTGCAAGACCGATAGGAGCAACCATCAGAACCGTTGCTACATTGTCAACAAAAGCACTGATAACGCCCGAAAACAGCGACAATACCGTCACAGCCCACAACACATTGGGCACTTTTGAAATCAATATTTCCGACAACCTTGCAGGCATTTTACTGTCTATAAACAACGTGACAGTTCCCATCGTTCCACCAATCATCATCAGAACATTATAATCAACTGATTTAATTGCACTCAGGAAGTTCATATCAAAAAATCCGCATATACCAAGAACTATATATACACATGCCGATGACAACGCTATCCACGCTCTTATCTTCTGAAATGAAAGCATCAGAATATAAGTGATAACAAAAACTATTAATGCGATTTTCATAATTTACCTCCTGTTTCTAAAGCTGAGTGGGCTTTGCAGAAAAGAAACTTATCAATAAAACTATCTTCGTTTTACTATAATAATCTTTTAAATGATTTTATATTATATCACAATTCGTATCTGTTTACAACAATTATTGTTCATTTTAATATTGACTTTGAAAAATAAGATGTTATAATTTAGATTATATAAATACATTGTCTATTATAAGGGAGAAAAAATGAATAATTTGGCAATTTTACGCAACGAATTTGAAGAAACAAAAAAAATATATGATAGCAACATTTTGACATACAGAAGCGCTAACGGATATGTTTATAGTTCTGAAGAAAATGGACTTGATGCATATAACTGCTGTGTACCTTTCGTGATTAATAATGAAAAGTTTACATTTGCAAGAATAGAACCTCAAAAAAAATGGGCTACTTCTCATGTCAGATTATTTAAAGAGACATTAAAAGATGTTTATGATGAAGTGCCTGATTCAATGATATATCAAATCGAAGACCCTTTTATTCAGTTTATTAACGGTGAATTAATTATGGGTGGCACCAGAGTTACAAAAAAATCCGGTTATCTCGATTATTTTGATGCATCTTTTTATCGTGGCAAAGATATTCATTCTTTACAATATTTTACTCAGGGTCCAAAAGATATGAAAGATATACGTCTTGTGCAAATGCCTGATGGTATTGGTATCTTTACTCGCCCCGACGGTAAAATCGGTTTTACCAAGGTTG
>JAFOEP010000054.1 GCA_017380115.1 Clostridia bacterium
GTCAATCCCGTCTGATTTTTCCTTTATATTAATTTTAACATATGGTGATGCGCCTTTTACCGCACAGTATGTCAGTGTTGTTTTTGACTTATCAAATTTTCTTTGAATATATTTAATCAGCCCTTTTTCATATTTTTCTACTTCTAAAACAGCAAACATATTCTTTCCTCCGAAAAATAAAAAACTCTTACACTTATTAATATGTGTAAGAGTTTTAAATTATTTTTATTTTTTACGGAACGCTTATGTAATTCATCGGGTTTTGCTTTACACCGTTATATCTGATTTCAAAGTGACAGTGAGGGCCTGTTGAATTACCGGTTGAACCCATAATTGCTATCTGCTGTCCCTGTTTGACATATTGACCCTGGTAAACAGAAAGCGAATGATTATGTGCATAAAGAGTAACATATCCACCACCGTGGTCAATCATAACTGTATTACCGTATCCACCCATCCATCCGGAATAAATTACTGTTCCTGATTTTGAAGCAACGATTTTTTTGTTGTAGTTACTTGCACCACCACATGTGATATCTGTACCACCGTGATTTGAAGATGACATATTTCCGTTTGAAGTCACGAATGAATCTCTGTAACCCCAGCCGGATGAAACATAAGCATTGCTATACGGCACAGGGCAAATAAATTTGCCTGATGATGTTACAGTGTTGTTGTCAGTTGAACCTGAACTTCCTGATGAGCCCGAGCTACCGGATGAGCCTGAATTTCCTGATGAACCTGAACCTGTTGCCTGAGAAATGATTTGTTGGATTTTTGCTTCATTTGCTCTCATCTGTGCTTCATAATTCGATATAGCAGCTTTATATGCATCACTTTTTTTGTCAAGATTATTTGCAATATTCTGTGCTTCCTTCATCTTTGAAGTAATCTGATTCTGTTTGCTTGTATAAACACTTTTTTCTGCTTCTTGCTCTGATTTTATTGCTTCAAGATTAGCTTTTTCTTTATCAAGCTCTTTCTTTGCTTCTACAAGTTTTTCTTTCTCTTTTTGCAAAGAATCTTTTGCCTCATTAAGTTTGTCGATTATTTTATTAAGTTCTTTAATTAATTTGTCATCATAATCAGCAACTCTTTTAAGCATTTCAGAAGTTGTTAAAAATGAAGCTATATCTTCGCAGCTGAGCAAAAGTTCAAGAGTTGAAGCGTTACCTGCCATATAAACTGCTCTGAGTCTTTCGCAAAGAAGGTCAATTGTTGCTTGAATTTCGTCTTCCTGCTTTTTAATATTTTCTTCAATCTCTTCAATTTTACTTTGTTTTTCGTCAATCTTGCTTTGTTGGTCAGAAATTTTCTTGTTTGTAGCATTAATATCAACATTGATGTCATCAATTTTATCCTGTACCAAAGCAATCTGCGCATTCATATCATCAATCTGTGAATAAAGAGTTGATATATATTCTTTTTGCTTTGAAATATCATTTTTTAATGAGTTGAGTTGTGATTGTTTCTGAGCAATCTGCTGCTCAAGTTTACTGTTCTGATTTTGTAATTCAGTCTTGGTTGCAGCAAATGCCGGGATGTAAAAAGTAAAAAAAACAATAGCAACAAGCAATACTGAAATAGATTTTAAAAAATTATTTTTCATCTGTTTCGTACTCCTGTTCTTTAAGATATTTATTAATTGAAATTGCACTTCCGAATGCACCGGCAAATATTCCGATTACAAGGAATGCGCCAAACAAAATCCAGAAATAATCCATAAAGTTTATGAAGCCGTCTCTGAAAAGGAACTCTATCATATTTCCGAATGATTTTACTATAAGATAATAAATTCCACCTACAAGTCCGATTGAGATAATACCGGCAACGATACCGAGCACCATACCCTCAACCATAAACGGCCATCTTATAAACCACCTTGTTGCACCAACAGATTTCATAATTCTGATTTCAAGTCTGCGTGAGAACATTGTGATTCTGACTGTGTTTGAAATGATAAACAAGGAAATAAACAGCAAAACTAATATTACGCCAAGGCTGACATAAGAAACTGTTGTTCTGATGTTTGACATCTGTTCTGCAAGTCCTTTGTTTTCACGAACACTCATTACATTTGAAACTTTCTTTATTGCGGAAACTGTTTCATCAAAGCTGTCCTGGTCTGACAATGTTACTTTGTATGCATCAGGCAATGGATTTTCAATTCCCTCAAACAAAGAAGCTTCTGTTCCTATGTTTTCAATTTGTTGTTTAAAAGATTCTTCCTTCGGAACGAACGTACAATCTTTAATATTATCAATTTCGCACAAATCATATCCAACCTGTTTTGTTGCGCTTTCTCCGATGTCATCCTGAACAAAAACCATAATCACATTCTGGTCTTCAATATTGTCCATCATGGAACTCATATTGACAACTGCCATAAATGCAACACCTATTACAACAAGGCAGGACAAAAGAACGGAAATTGATGCAAAGGACATCAGTCTGTTTGACCAGACATTTTTAAAGCCCTCTTTTGTAAGATATAAAATACTACCTCTTTTTCTTCTTGCCATTATTCGACACCTCCATTATCTTTACCAAAAAGTAAATTTTCGGTGTCATCATTTTGTGAAGATACTTCTGAAACGGTCTGCTGGAACAATTCTTCTACATTTATTGAATTTTTGTGACCTTCTCTGTCTTCTCGTTCTAATGTTTTTATAAACTCGTCAAGTTCTTCAACGCTCTTTTCATCAGGATAATATGAAGAGCTCTTCTTTCTTGACCTTTTTCTTAATATTGAAGGGTTGTTGTATTTTTTCTCGTATGTATCAACGATAGGACTGTCTGAAATGTCACCGTCAGAAACAATGTTACCTGAATCAAGCGTAATAACACGTTTGTCAAACTGACGAACAAGGTCATGCTCATGAGTAACCATAATGACAGTAGTACCCTTTTCGTTGATATCTTTAAGTAAATCAACTATCTCAAAAGCCATTGTCGGATCTATGTTTCCGGTAGGCTCGTCCGCCACAATAATGCCGGCATCATTAACCAGAGCTCTTGCAAGCGAAACTCTCTGCTGTTCTCCGCCCGAAAGTTCATTCGGATAACATCTTGCTTTGCTTGAAAGTCCTACTCTTGTAATAACAAAAGGTACTCTTTTTCTGATTTCAGATTCCTTTGCTCCCGTAACTCTCATTGCGAACGCAACGTTTTCATAAACAGTCATATTAGGAATCAGTCTGAAATCCTGAAAAACAATTCCAAGTTCTCTTCTGTAAAACGGAATGTCTTTTTTTCTCATATCGTTTAAACATTGTCCGTTTATTATAACTTTTCCGGAAGATGCAACCTCTTCTCTTTGAAGAATTTTCAAAAACGTACTTTTTCCTGCACCTGATGACCCAACCACAAAAACGAACTCGCCGTCATCAATGTGTAAATTAACGTTTTTCAATGCAACTGTTCCGTTGTCATACTTTTTGGAAACGTTAATAAAATCAATCATAATCTATACCCTTATCTCTTTTACTCTTTCTCTGTAAATCTGTTTTTAATATTTTATCGGATTTGCATCAAGATATTTTTTAACCATAAGAGCTACTTTGAAAACAATAGCATCGTCAAACTCTCTCAGATCAAGACCTGTAAGCTTTTTGATTTTTTCAAGTCTGTATACCAATGTGTTTCTGTGAACAAAGAGTTTTCTTGAAGTTTCAGAAACGTTAAGATTGTTTTCGAAGAATTTCTGAATTGTGAAAAGAGTTTCAGCGTCAAGGCTATCAATTGAACCTTTTTTGAAAACTTCTTTTAAGAACATATCGCAAAGAGTTGTCGGAAGCTGATAAATCAGTCTTGCTATACCGAGATTCTCATAGCTGATGATGGTTTTTTCTGTGTCAAAGAATTTGCCAACCTCAATTGCAACCTGTGATTCTTTGAAAGAACGTGCAAGGTCTTTGCAACTGTTGACAGTTGTTCCTATTCCTACTATTGCATGAGCTGAATAATAATCAGCACCTAAACTGTCGATAATTGAACGAGCAAGTTTTTCAAGGTCTTTTGTCTCAACTCCTGCACTTACTTCTTTTACAAGTGCAATATCTGTTTCATTAACGCTGATAACAAAATCTTTTGTTTTGTCAGGGAAAATGTTTTGTATCATATCAATTACTGAAACATTGTCCTTTGTGTTGAGTTTTATGAGAAAAACTACTCTTGATGTGTCGTTGTTAAAATGAAGTTCTCTTGCTTTGAGATAAATATCTCCCGGCAAAATGTTGTCAAGAATTACATTTTTAACAAAAATTGCCTTGTCATATTTTTCGTCATAGCATTGTTTTATGCTTGTGAGTGCAACACAGACAATGTTAAGGCAGCTTTCTGCGCCTTCATCTGTTCCGTCAATAAACACAGCAAACTCTTTTTCTGTTTTTGAACCAAAGCATTTAAAAGTATAAACTTCGCTTTTTGTGATTTCATTTGCTGTAAACAAATTTTCCGGCAGCTGAACAAGATCTCCGATTTTGCCAAGATCACTACAAGAAACTATTACTCCTGTGGAATCTATAACTCCGATCATTCTGCCTGTTGCTTCATTCATTTGACCCATTACACCTTGAAAAATACGATTAGACATAAACTAAATCTCTCCGTTTCAATTTCTTTTTTTAGATTGTGCAATTTGACACATACTTTGAGTCAATTATAACATTACATAGTCAAAATTGCAACTAAAATGTAATAAATTCTTCTAAAAACAGCCTTTTAAGGCGTATAATTAACAATTTGTTCATATATTTTATATCTTTTTAACAAATTAATTGCTATTTTTTAGGTCGAATTTAATATTGTGCAATTTTATAAACAATCCTGAATTGGTAACATTTTGTAATTACTTTTCCACAATTAAATCAAGTTCTTCTTTGCTCAACAATCTGCATTCCCCTTCAGCAAGATTTTCGTCAAGTTTCAACTTGCCCATGCTTGTCCTTTTCAAAGAAACAACTTTATTGCCAAGAGATGCAAACATTCTTTTAACCTGATGGTAGCGTCCCTCGACAATTTTAATTTCGGCGTATTTTTCATCTGTCATTCTGACTTTTGCAGAAAGACAAACAGTACCGTCACCGAGTGTTATTCCGTTTTTAAATTTTTCAATATCTTCATCGCTGAGATTCTTTTCAATTTCAGCAACATAAGTCTTTTCAATATGATTTTTAGGCGACAATATTTTATGCGCAAAATCCCCATCATCTGTCATCAGCACAAAACCGACAGTATCCTTGTCAAGTCTTCCTGCCGGAAAAATATTTTTTCTTTTATATTCGTCAGGCAGGATATCGACAACAGTTATATCTCTTGAATCTTCACGTGCGCTCACTATGCCCTTTGGTTTGTTGAGCATAATATAGATGTTTTTCATACAATTGACTTTTTTGTTGTCAACTTCAATTATCGAAGATTCATCAACTTTGACATCGTTTTTTTTGCATATCTGCCCGTCAACCCTGACTCTTGAATTTGAAATAAGCTGCTTGGCATCTTTTCTTGATATGCAAAGATTTTCTGAAATTATTTTATCAATTCTGTTTAACACTTGTTTCACCGGGTTTCGTTGTATTTACTTCCTGTTGCGGAAATTCAAGTGTCTTAGTGAATTGGTCGTTTTCACTCAATCCGCTTATATCACCTGCAATTACCGCATTGTTATACACAATTATATTGCCCTGGACATATCCTTCTTTGTTTTCATAACCGGGATAATTTTTAATGTTGAAAGTCCACTGCTTTGCTTTGACACCCCTGTAATCTTCAAGGTCAAAATTCTGTTCTTTTTGGATTGAATTGTATTTTGTCATTCCCTCATCAAACTCACTCGGAATAACAATTTCCTTGACTTGAACAGGGTCCTCATCAATTTCCCAACCCAGCTGAGAAAAGAAAGCAATTCTTTCTTTTTCATCTGATGCCCTCAGACTGATTGCACCATCTTGCAGCGACACATCATGGGATACCCCATCTGAGCTTTTCAGCACAGAATAAACCCCCAAAAAGCATATTACCACCACTGCAATCATTATAACAGCAATTTTGATTTTATTTGATTTAATCGATACTACAAACATAAATATCACCTCATTAATATATATTAAAATCGACAATATTTATGAATGCTCAAACTAAATTACAACAAATTTTTTATCTGATTACAAGAAAAGTCCGCTATAAGCATAAATAGCGGACGTTGTAGTGTTTATTCCTGTTCCATCATATTCTGAAAACTGCTTCTGAGTTTTCTGATATCGTTTACATTTCTTACAAGAATATCATCTGTTGTTTTCATAAGTTCGTCTATGTAAGTTGTTGTTTTTTCACGAAGATTTGAAGACCATTCAGATGCTCTGTTCATAATATTTTCAGCCTGTGCTTCTGCTTCTGAAACCAATGAATCTGCTTTTGCTTTTGCACCTTCAAGAATTTCTCTGCATTTGTTTTCAGCATCTTCTCTGATAGATTCAGAATATTCTTTGGACTTGATTACTATTTCACTTTCGTTCACAAGACGGTCAGCTTCTTCCTGAGCCATGCTGACAAGATCGTTAGCTTTATCTGTTGCAGATTTAATCAATTCAGCAGCATCATTTTTAGCGTCAGTAGTTGTCTTGGTTGCGATTTCATTTGCTTCTGAAAGAATCTGATCACATTTTTCTTTTGCCTTTGCAAGACCTGTTCCGGCATCTTCTTTTGCCTGACCAATAATCTTGTTTCTCTCACCTGCAATCTGACTTGCTTTTTTGATAATATCAGGCAAGTTCATTCTTATATCCGTGATACATTCAGTCAAAACACCTGCATCAACGACAATTTTTGTTGTAAGAGCAACCTTTTTTCCGTTAGAAATTTCTTCGTCAAGTTGGTCAAGCAACTTATAGATATTCATTTCTTCGTTCATAATAACATATCCTTCCTTATTTATTAATCATCTTTTTAATCTGTTTTCTACATCCCTGAGAATTTCATTCGGCACAAAATCCGACACATTTCCACCGTAACCACAAACTTGTTTGACAACGCTTGAGCTGAGATACATATACTCAGAACTTGCAGTAATAAACACGGTTTCAACATCAGGATTAAGCTTTATATTGGTCAGTGCCTGTTGAAATTCATCTTCAAAATCTGAAACAGCTCTTAACCCTTTTACAATAGCTGTTGCTTCTTTCATTTTTGCATAATCAGCAAGCAATCCGACATAACTATCTGTTTCAACGTTGTCTAAATCTTTCGTGCAACGATTGATAAAATCCATTCTTTCTTCAAGAGTGAAGCTGCTTTGATTCTTCTTTTTTATATTCTCCATCACAACAACGATCACTTTGTCAAAAAGCTTTGACGCCCTTTTGATTACATCAAGATGACCGTTTGTTACCGGGTCAAAACTTCCCGGACAAATCGCAATTTTCATTTTTATTCACAACGCCAGAAAGCGTTCCTCTCAACATTTCTTATTCTCGATATATTGCAACAGAAACTTTTGAATATTTGTAAACTCTTCTGTTTTTAAATCTGCCTATTTCCTCGGGAACTTCTTCGCCGTATGGATATTCGCAAATTATAATTCCGCCATCTGCCATACATCTTTCAACTTCGGGCAATATTTTCTGCAAGATACCCGTCGCATAAGGTGGGTCAATGAAAGCAACATGAAATTTTTCTTCACTTGCTTTAACAAATACTTCTGCCTGGGTGTTTATAACTTTTGACTGTTCAGCAAATCCGACTGTTTCAAGATTTTTTCTTATAACTTCAATTGATTTTTTGTTGTTGTCAACAAAAGTTGCACTTTCTGCGCCTCTGCTCAACGCTTCAATACCCAATTGTCCGGACCCGGCAAACAAGTCGAGAACTTTGCGGCCTTCAATTTCAAACTGAATTGCGCTGAACATAGCTTCCTTTGTTCTCTCAACAGTTGGTCTGACATCATCTGAATCAAGTGTTATCAGTTTTCTTGAACGTGCGATTCCTGCAATAACTCTCATAATTCCTCCATACAGGCATTACCTTTAATCATTATAATTATCTCACTAAATATAACTTTTGTCAACGGTTTACCTGCAAAAACTTTTTTCATTAGTTTTACAACCAGAGCAATTATTATTCCTCAAAGAAATCTCAAACATCTGACACTGTTCAAAAGATAGGGTCACCGTTCCAAAAACACATTTTACCAAAAACAAAAAACTGCCCGGGTGTCCTTTTAAACACCCGGGCTATGCAGTATTTATTTACATTATATCAATTATCTTTTTCTTGAATAACCTGAACCATGCTTTGATTCTTTTGAGCGTTTGAGGTCTGTCATTTTTTCATCGCTCACCTTTTTGAATCGAGCCATCATATCTTCAAATGACAATTCTTCTTTTTGCTCGTTGTTTTTCTGTCCTTGCCAGACATTATTTGGCTTCCTTGGACTTTTTCGGACAAGAGGTTTTTTCTGATTGTTTTTGTCGTCGCTCATTGCCTGACTTATTGAAAGACTGATTTTTCCCTCTTCACTTATCGAAATCAATTTAACCTTGACTTCCTGATTTTCTGTCAGAATATCTCTGATTGATTTTACATAGCTATTGGAAACCTCAGAAATATGTACCATTCCTGTTTTTCCATTTTCCAATGTAACAAACGCACCAAAATCTGTTATAGAACTAATTTTTCCGCTATAAATTGATCCGATTTCCAGTTGCATAGAAATAAACTATCCTCCGTATAAGTATCTTTTTATTTGCCAAGAGATGCGTCGGCGTAAACGTGTTCACCCGGCATTACATAGCCTTCCTCTTCTCTGGCTATCTTTTCCATCTCTTCGTCACTGATTCCCTGCTCGATTTCTTTTGAAATGCTCTCGTTTTCTTCAATCTGTTGGGTATATTCTTTTTCAAGTTCTTCGAGCTTACTTCGTTCTTCTTTAATTTCAAGTTGCAAATGAGCCCACATAATTAACAAATAGCAAATGCAAACAACAACCGAAAAACATATAATAAAGCTGAACTTACGCTTTGACTTCATTTTATGTTTTTTCATCGTTCATCCCCCGTCCGTTAACATCCTCATATTTTTTTGAAATCTTACTTTTTCTATTATACATCATACGTTTGTCAACTTGCAATAGTTTTTTTGATTTTTTATTTTTTTTAATCTTATTAAGAGATAGTTTTGCAACTTTTTTTGTTGATTTTCCAACTTTTACAGCAACTTTTCTGATAGGCTTATAAATAGCCTGAAAAATATTTTTTATCAAAAGCACAACTTTGTTTGAAAGACGCACTGCAATTGTTCCAAGTGCAAAATAATAAGTGAAAAAGCCAAGTATAATTCCAAAAATAATATAGAAATAAAATTTTCCGTCGCAAACCCCAAGAGAAAAGATTATAAACAAAAACGATGCAACAACTGCGTATATAATGTCCCAAATGAATACTTTCTTTTTCCCTTTATACATTAAAAGTCTGATAATCCTTGTCAAATCATAAACTATTCCGAGAATAAAACCAAATCCGTAAGCATACATAAACTCACGCGTCTGATATGCCAAAGAATCTATGTACACGCGAATTCCTCCCAATTATCTGAAAACTTTGCTGAAAAAACCTTCCTTCTTTGGTCCGTCGTCTGTATATATCACAGCATATATTGAACCTTCAATCAACAGTTCACCCGTTTCAACGCTGAGTTTGTTTATGTGCAGGTCATTGCCTCTTACAGTCAATTCTCCCATTTGTGTATAAACAACTATTGTTTCTTCATCGAAACTATCCACATCGCAAACTCCTGACACATTGAGTTTTTTCCTGTCTTCAAGCACAAGATTATGTGGCATTTTAATTTTGTTTTCTTCCATTTTGTTCACCTGTTTCTTATAAAAATAACCTTTTGGTAGAATTATATGATTCTTCCCAAAAGGTTATTACTTTGTAGTGTGTAATTTTATTCCAGGTCATTCTTTCTCTGAAAAAACGTGCAAAAAACAAAATCATTTTATAACTTTATACATTAACGGAGCATCATTTTTTGTTGCATATTCGTTCACGGAAAGAACCTCATATTTTGTCAGACTTTGTCCCATCTGAATTTCTATTTTGTCACCGGGTTTAACATCGTATGATGCTCTTGCAACCTTTCCGTTTACAGTGACATGTTTTGCGTCACAAACTTCGTTTGCAACCGTACGTCGTTTTATTATTCTTGAAACTTTTAAATATTTATCAAGTCGCATATTATCATCCTTTTTTTAAAATTAAAGGAGAAGCCAAACGGCTTCTCCAAAATGAGTTCATAAGAATTATTTTATAGAATCTTTAAGAGCTTTACCAGCTTTAAATGCCGGAACTTTTGATGCAGGGAAATTCATTGTTTCACCTGTGCTAGGATTGCGTCCCTGTCTTGCAGCTCTTTCACGAACTTCAAATGTACCAAAGCCGATAAGCTGTACTTTTTCGTCAGCTTTAAGAGCACCTGCGATGCTGTCGATTACTGCTACTACTGCTTTTTCAGCGTCTTTTTTGCTGAGTTCTGCTTTTTTTGCTACTTCTGCGATTAATTCTGTTTTATTCATTTTTTTGTTCCTCCGTTTTTTAGTTTATTTATAACACGATTGTGTTATTTTCATTTCATTTTTGCTTCATCCCAAAGTTTATCAAGTTCTTCAAGAGATGCAGTTTTCATATCAATATTTCTTTGAGTTGCAAGTTTTTCAACAACATCAAAACGATTGATAAATTTATCTGTTGCTTTGTTCAGGCTTTCCTCAGCATCAACATCAATAAATCTTGAAAGATTAACAACAGAAAACAAAACATCTCCGAGCTCTTCTTCAATATGTTTTTTATCGTTTTCTTCACAGGCTTCTCTGAGCTCCTGAATTTCTTCTTCAAGCTTCTTATAAACCTCTTTTTTATCTTTCCAATCAAACCCGACTTTTGAAGCCTTGGATTGGACTTTTGCGCTTCTCATCAATGCAGGCAATTCTTTTGGAACACTCAACATTGATTCAGTTTGCGTTTTTCGTGATTTCGATTTATTCTTTATTGCTTCCCAATTTGTGAGAACATCGCCAACACCGTCAACATTTATGTCCGAAAAAACATGAGGGTGTCGTTCAATCAGTTTTTTGCATACGCCGTCCGTAACATCGTCAATATTGAAAACATTATTCTCGTTTTCTATCTGAGCGTGAAACACGACCTGCATCATAACGTCGCCAAGTTCTTCACACAAAAGCTCATTGTCTTTTTTATTTATAGCTTCAATAACTTCATACGTTTCTTCTATAAAATTATTTTTTATACTTTCGTGTGTCTGCACAGAATCCCAAGGGCATCCGTCTTTCGACCTGAGGATTTTCATAATATCTACAAGGTCATAAAAATTATACACATCTTTAAACTGAAAGTCAAATTTCAAAATATCACCTGCTGAAAAAATTGAAGCATATTGCACATCTAATACATTTTACCCTAAAAGTTTATATTTTTCAAGTACTTTTGCGATTTTTTCTCCTTTTGGAAGCATAATTATATCATCTTTTGACAATGCACGGCTAAATAACAGTCCGAGGAAGTAAACAATGACTGCCAGAACAATCGCAATGCAGGATGCTATTGTCATTCCGTTGAAATGAGATGATATGTCTCCAACGGGGAAAATTCTTGATAAAAACTTGTAAGAAGTAAACGCTACGATTGCACAAAGTGCAGAGCAACCGAGAGGTTTAATGAACACAGAAACATAATTTATTTTTGTCTTTGAAAGCTTCAGCAAAGCTATAACTTCAACAACGCATATCAATGTGTAGCAAACTATTGTTCCTATAACGGCACCTTTAATATTATATTTCGGATTACTTACAAACACAATATTTGCAACTACTTTTATCAAAGAACCGCCTATCAATGCTTTAACCGGAACATCTGCTCTGCCTATTGCCTGAAGCATATTTGTAACGGGTGATGACAACGAGAAGAATATTGTAGCATACCCACAAGCTGACATTATAGGTGCAGCAATCGGAATAAGATTCTGGGAATTTGTTCCGCCATATACCAAGGTCAGAATCGGCTCAGCCAACACTGCCATTCCGAATCCTGCCGGCATCGCAATAAGTGACACTATTCTCATTGCCGATTCAATTGTCGTTCTGACTTTTCCTTTGTCTTTCTCTGCATACGCAGCTGACAATGCAGGAATTGCACTTATTCCGAGAGAAAGTGTTATTGTCGGAATCAGATTTTTAAAGTCCTGTGATGCAAAGTAACAGCCATACAAATATGTAGCTGTATCTTTTCTCAATGTCTGCGATGCTTCCAATGACGCTTTGTACATATTGTAAATTGTATTATAATCCTTGTCTATCGCTTTGTTCAGACAATATTGAATCAATGTTGCATCAATAAGGTTTGAAATATTTAAAACAAGAGAGCTTATAACCATTGGTATTGCGAGTTTTATCAATGACTTTGTAACATCTTTTCTTGAATATGGCTCAAGCGAATTAACAAGCTGTGTTCTTGTGAATCCGTCGCCTCTTATTTTATAACGTGTTTTCAGATAAATAAATCCTAATACCGTTCCTATTGTAACACCTAATATGGCACCGGCAGCAGCAAATGGATATATTGCGCTCAAAGCTTCTGATTTGTCTGCAACTGTCTTTCCGAAAACAGTCAGTCCTGCTTCATATCTTGAAAGCCCATATTTCAGAATCAGATATGAAAAAACAAGTCCGAGAATAAGCTTTCCTATTGCTTCCACAACTTCAGAAACGGCTGTTGGTTTCATATTGCTTGTGCCTTCATAGAAGCCTCTGTAAATTGACATCATACAGCAGAAGAATATTGCCGGTGCAATCATCAGAATAGAATAAACAGCCCCAACATTTTTGCATACATAAATTGAATACGGATATGACACAAGCAAGAGGACAGATGTGCCGACAAGTCCAGTAATTATAAAAAGACGGGTCGCAACTTTCTTTACCATTTGTGCATCTTTGAATCTGTTTGTTGCAATATATTGAGAAACAAGCTTTGACACCGCAATAGGCAACCCTGCCATAGAAATCGCATAAATCGGAGTGTAAATCTGATATGCAGAGGCAAAATATCCTCGTCCGACTTCTCCTATCAGAATTGTCAACGGCATTTTATACAAAGCACCTATAATTTTAACAAGTGCTGTTGCTATCAATAAAATCATTGCGCCATTAAGCATATTTTGTTTCTGGCTGTTTTTTTCCAAAATAATCACACCTTCCTTTTTAGTTTCGGGTCCGACAATTTTATTATAATCAAATTTATTGTCCCTGTTTTAAACTATATTCATTAGTGATGTTTATTTTTACATAATCCTACTTTTTATATTCATCAAAAAAGAGTAAAATTTCATTTTTTCTGTCAATCATTTCATCAAAACGATTATTATATTCATACGGATATTTAAAATTAAATATTCTTTTAAGTTTGTTACCGTCAGGCTCTTTAAGTTTCGTTACAGCTCCTGCTCCGCAAGATATTACAGTACTGCATTCTTCCATCATAAAGATATTATATGCACATTCTTTGCCTTTTTTGCACCATCCCACATTTTCAAGATTTCCGAGGATCTTGCTTTGTCTATACATATAATACGGGAAATATCCGTTTTTTGCAAGTTGTGTCTGAGCGTAGTCGACCATTTCTGATACGGTTATGGCATCATTTTTGATTTTTTCACCGTCTGTTGACATACTTGATGATCTTTTTAGCGACAACGTATGTACCGTAATATTTTCAGGATTGATTCTTATTGCACTATCAATGCTGTTTTTAAAGCTTTCAAGAGTATCACCCTGAAGTCCTGCTATCAGATCAGTGTTTATACTTTCAAACCCGACTTTTCTTGCAATTTCATACGCACGGTAAAACTCTTCTACGCTGTGACGTCTGCCGTTTACCTGAAGCACTTCATCGTTAAAAGTCTGCGCATTAATACTTATTCTTCCGACTCCGTATTTTTTCAGTAGCTCCAATTTACCTTGAGTAACAGTGTCGGGTCTGCCCGCTTCAACAGTATATTCCTTTAAATTTGTTAAATCAAAATTGTTTTTTACGCTTTCAAGAATTCTTTTCAATTGTTCTTCATTGAGCGTGGTCGGAGTTCCTCCCCCAAAATATACCGTATCGGGAGTTATTCCTATTTCTTTTGCTATTTTTCCGGAAACTTCAATTTCTTTGCAAAGATTTTCAATGTATGGCTCTATGAGCTTGTTTGTTCTTTCTATTGAATGAGAAACAAATGAGCAATACTTGCATCTTGAAGGGCAAAATGGAATTGAAATATATAAACTGAAATGTTTGTCAGATGTAGTTTTGATTATTTTTTCTTCTCTCTGTGAAACATCTGCTGCAAGAACTGCCTTTTTTTCATCAGCAAGAAATCTTTCTTTGAAAACTTCAATTGCTTTTTCTCTGCCAACATTATCAATTTCATTTTTCATCAGCTTTGATGGCCTGATACCCGTCAGCACTCCCCAGCTCGGGTAAATGCCTGTCACTTCTTCAAGCGCTTTCACAAGAAGTCGCGCCATTTGCATTTCTGATTCTGTTTTTTCATCAACACAGCTTTTCTCAACTTTTATTTCTTCAACTTTTACAACAACTGAGATTATTGAATTTTCAATTTTCGTATGAACAACCTTTGTTTCATCAGTTTCTTCATAAGTTTTCAGAGTTCTGATTTTTTCATCCGGATAAAAAATTCTGCAAACCTTTTCCATCTCATATTGAAAACTATGATTTTCATTTATCAGAATCATTTCATCTTCCTCAGATAACGATTTGTTTTTCTCTCTTTTTCAAGCGTTGTTACAATTCCATGCCCCGGATACAAAGTATAGTCTCCCCTGAGACCATAAATTCTGTAAAGCGACAAGAGCATTTCTTCGTCACTTCCTCCGGGGAAATCAGTTCTTCCGTATGTTCTGTAAAAAATCGTATCTCCCGTAAAAATGGAGCGTTCTTCTTCGCTCACAAAACATACGCTTCCTTTTGTATGACCCGGAGTATGAAGCACCTGTAAAGAACTTTCACCAAAATTTATGATATCTCCGTCATGAAAAACTCTGTCTGCGACACAAGGAACCTGAATACCTTTTCCTATATGGGTCATAAGGCTATCTTCTTCATTTTCAAGACATTTCGCATCATTTTCGTGAATCAATATTTTTGCTTCTGTTTTCTTCATCAGATCATTTACTCCGAGTATATGGTCAAAGTGACCGTGAGTGAGTAAAATATATTTTACTTTGAGATTGTTTTCATCAATTTTGTCAACAAGTTTTTGTGTGTATTCACCGGGGTCAATAACTACACTCTCTCCGCTTTTTTCATCAATAGCGATATAACAATTAGTGTTGACGTGACCAAGATGTACCATTAAAACTTTCATTTTATTTCACCTTTTTCCAGACGTCTGTGTCCAATATTATTGTTACCGGACCATCATTGACAAGTTCAACTTTCATATCTGCGCCAAATGAACCGTGCTCAACTTTTCTCACACCGTTTTCTTTCAGCTTTTCAATAAACAATTCATAAAGTCTGTTTGCTTCATCAGGTCTTGCGCTTGATGAAAATGATGGTCTGTTTCCTTTTTTGCAATCAGCGCAAAGAGTAAACTGCGACACAACAAGAATTTCTCCATCAACATCTTTGATGCTAAGATTCATTTTTTCCATTTCATCTTCAAAGATTCTGAGGTTTGAAGTTTTCATTGCAAGAGTTTCAACTTCGTTTTCAGTGTCTCCGTCAACTACTCCAAGAAGCAACATATATCCTTTTTGAATTTCGCCTATTATTTCACCGTCAACTTTTACACAAGCGTTGCTGACTCTCTGAATTACTGCTTTCATTTATATACCTGACCTTTCAACCGACAATACTCCGTCAATTTTTTCGAGTTTATTCATTACACTTTTCAGATGTTCAGTTCCATTAACAGTTATTGACAACAACATTACGGCTTTCCCGTTTTTGGAATTACGGGAGTTAATTGAATGAATCATAACTCTCATTGCCGCAAGTTGACCTGACACATCAGCAAGGATACCGACTTTGTCTATGCAAACAATCATAAGTGTTGCAGTATAATCCTCTTTTATGTTGTCGTCCCATTTTGCGTTTATCCATCTGCTCGGTTCACTTGATTCTTCTATATTTTCAGGAACATTCGGGCATTTTCTTGTATGAACTGAAACTCCGTGTCCTCTTGTAATAAAACCGATTATATCTTCACCGGGAAGAGGATTGCAGCATTTTGAAAATTTTACAAGGCAATTATCTATTCCCTCAATAATTACACCGTCACTGTGTCTGTGTTTCTTCGGCTCTGATTTTACAGGAACATTAACTTCCTCAGTCTGAGGCTGACGAAGTTTCAAAATTTTATTATAATATTCCTTTATATGAGGAGCCATTTTTGTTACGGATATTCCTCCGTAACCTATTGCAGCATAAAAATCATCAATGCTGTTGCATCTTTGTCTTTCACTCAGATCTGAAACAAAAATCTCATATTCTTCATCATTAAATCTGATTTTATTTCTGCGAAGTTCACGGTCAAACTCTTCTTTTCCTTCGGCAATATTTTCTTCTCTTTTTTCTTTCTTGAACCAGAGTCGGATTTTATTTCTTGCCTGTGAAGTTTTGACAATTTTCAACCAATCCCTGCTTGGTCCCTTACCCTGTTGCGAAGAGGTTATAATGCTTATAATTTCACCCGTTTTGACTTTGTAGTCAATCGGCACTATTCTACCGTCAACCTTTGCGCCAACCATTTTGTTGCCTATTGCTGAATGAATTGCATAGGCAAAGTCTATAACAGTTGCACCCAACGGCAAAGCTATAACATCACCTTGCGGAGTGAAAACAAAAACTTCTTCGGGCACAAAGTCAGTTTTGATTGTAGATACAATTTCTTCAACATTATCGGCGTCTTTCTGACTATCCAATATCTGTCTTACCCAGGTCAGGCGTTCGTCAATTTTAGCTTTTGAGCCGGGTCCGAGCTTATATTTCCAATGCGCAGCAATACCGTACTCGGCAGTATAATGCATATCCCATGTTCTGATCTGAACTTCAAATGGGATACCTTCTTTATCAATCACAGTTGTATGAAGCGATTGATACATATTCGGTTTCGGTGTTGAAATATAATCCTTGAATCTGTTTGGTATAGGTTGGAACATATCGTGTATCAATCCAAGACAGTTGTAGCAATCTATTACAGAATCAACAATAATTCTTACAGCATATACGTCATATATTTCGCCGAAGTTTTTATTTTGCATATACATTTTTTTGTAAATGCCATGTACGCTTTTTATTCTTCCGTCTATTCTGACTTGCGGTACTATTTCTGTTACTCTCTCTAAAATGCGTTTTTTGATTGATTCGAGGAATTCAAGTCTTGACTCATTCTGCTTGGAAAGAGATTCTTCAATTTCGTGGTACGCCACAGGGTCAAGATAACTGATTGCAAGGTCTTCAAGTTCTTCTTTTAATGTCCTGATACCAAGTCTGTGCGCAATCGGTGCGTAAATTTCAATAGTTTCGAGAGCTTTGTCTCTTCTTTTTTGTTCACGCATATATTCGAGCGTTCTCATATTATGAAGTCTGTCGGCAAGTTTAATAATCATAACACGGATATCTTCCGCCATAGCCAACAGCATTTTTCTTATGTTTTCAGCCTGAACTTCCTCTTTTTGCTTTGTTTCAAGAGGAACTTTGCCAAGTTTAGTTACGCCGTCAACAATGTTGGCAACGTCTTTTCCGAATTCTTTTCTGACATCTTCAATTGTCATCACAGTATCTTCTACCGTGTCATGCAAAAGTGCAGCAACTATCGACTGATAGTCCATAAACAAGTCAACGAGAATAACTGCAACTGCAATAGGATGAATAATATACGGTTGCCCCGAAAATCTCTTCTGACCCTCGTGTGCTTTCTCTGCAATTTTGTATGCTTTATCAATTTGTTCGACTTCCTCAGCCGAATATGATTTGACAATTTTTTCTCTCAACTGAGAATATACGTCTTTTTCTCCAGCCAAAGTATTTACCTCTTTTCACGCAAAATTAAATCTGCGATTTTATTTTTTTCAATATTTCAGCGTTGTCCAGATCGGTTTTTTTGTCAGTGTTTATTAACGTTATCATATTTTCATTACTGTCTCTTTCAATCAGTTCAAGTTCTTCAAGTGCGTCAAGAGCAATTTTTACCGCACAAAGACGTTCTCCGTCGTCACCGATTCTATAATCAAGCGTTTCCTCATCCCAATGCCATAAACCAAAATTTTTTAACATTTTATACACTCTGACAACAATATCTCTTGTAGGCAAAGCCGTTACTGCTTCACGGCCATCTAATTTCTCATCTCTTTTTATTTTTTCATAAAGCAACAATGAGTTTATTACTTTATCGTCATCCATTGCAGAAAATTTAATATCTTTTGCAACAATTGAAACTTTGACATTTCCTAAATATACATTTTTATTGATTGTTGCAGCAATATCTATCACATCTCCTGCTCTGTACGGGAGCTTGTTTGGTGATATTCCGAACTTCATAACATTAAGATGAACGTTATCCCTTGAAACATACAGCTTGCAATGTTTTCCGTTTGATACAGATTCAACTGATTCTATATACATTTTGTAAAGTCCGAATACAGGTTGATTGTTTCCAGAGCCGAACGGTTCCATCATTCTGACAGCATCAAGCAAGTCAAGATTGATAAATTTAGGATTGATTTTGCAATCAATATTCAACACAGGAAATACGTCATCGCATTCTGAAGCATACTCATTGATAGCTTTTCTGAAAGATTCAATTTTATCATTTTCAATTTCAAATCCTGCTGCAAGAGTATGTCCCCCGAACTGAGTGAGTTCGTTTTCGCAATTTTTCAGTGCATCAAACAACGAAAAACCAGGAATACTTCTGCCTGAGCCTTTTGCTACGCTTCCGTTCTGTTTTGAAATAACAAGGCATGGTTTGGAATATTTTTCAACCATTCGTGATGCTACTATTCCTATAACTCCGCTATGCCAATCTTCACCGTCTATTACAATTACTCTGTCATATTTATACTTTTCATTGTTCTCAACCATCATTTGTGCTTGTGCAAAAATATCTGTTTCCGTCTTCTGACGCTCAGAATTTGACATGTTGATTTTTTCAGCAATTTCAAGTGCTTTTTCTTCATCTTCACACAACAGCAATTCAAGTGCAGTCAATGCATTTCCCATTCTGCCTGCAGCATTTATTCTCGGAACAATCGAAAACGCAATCGAGGTTGAATCAATTTCTTTGTCTTCCATTCCGGAAACGGTTTTCAAAGCTTTTATTCCCGGTCGCTGACTGGAATTCATAAGCTGTATTCCGCTTTTTACAAACTGTCTGTTTTCACTTTTAAGGTTTACAACATCTCCGATAGTACCTATTGCAACAAAGTCAGAATATTCTTCAAGAAGATTATCAGCGTCATCTCCTTCAAGCGCTTCTATCAACTTGAATACCACTCCGACTCCTGCCCATTCCTTGAATGAGTCACTTTCAAAATCAAGTCTGAATGGGTCAACAACTGCTTCGGCATCAGGTATTTCGTTTCCCGCTCTGTGATGGTCTGTTACAACAAGGCTCATATCAAGCTCTTTAATTTTTTCAGCCTCTTCAAAGGCGCTTATGCCATTGTCTACCGTCACAATAAGGCTGACGCCCTCTGATTTAATCTTATCAATCGCATCAATATTCATTCCATATCCTTCATCAATTCGGTCAGGGATATAGTATGTAACATTTGCTCCTCGTTTTTTCAAATAAGTATATAACAATGCAGTCGAAGTGACACCGTCAGCATCATAATCTCCAAAAACTGCAATTTTTTCTTCATCAGCTATTGCTTTCTCAATTCTATC
The DNA here is from genome assembly GCA_017380115.1 of Clostridia bacterium. Classification (GTDB taxonomy): domain Bacteria; phylum Bacillota; class Clostridia; order Oscillospirales; family Acutalibacteraceae; genus SIG575. The sequence goes on from JAFOEP010000054.1 coordinate 19,968, forward strand.
AACTGCTTTATCCATATCAGGCAATTCAAAAGGGTCGCTCATATAAATAGTTTCTTCGCTGAAAAATTCTTCAAGCTCGGCGTCGTCAGTTATTCCTTTTGAAACTGCAAGCAGGGCTGTGAAAGGAGGTATACCGTAATCTTCCGATATTTCCGCACAACGTTCTTTGTCAAATTTTGAAACAATCCATTTCTTACGGCTCATACTTTTCCTCCTTTATAATTAATAATATATAATAATACCATCTTTTTCTTTTTTTTTCAATACTATAAGGCCATTATTAAAATATCGTTTACACTATTTATGACGCTGTCGGTTCCTTGACACTCCCTTGCTTTTATGATAATATATTTTCAATTATTCGTGCTTTACGAATCGACTCACAATGTATGTTTTTATGAGGTGAATTATATGTTTATAAAAATCGAAAACGACTTCCTTGAAGCTCAGATCAATGA
>JAFOEP010000055.1 GCA_017380115.1 Clostridia bacterium
ATCAAACTCTCTAGCTATTGTATTAATCATTACTTAAGTAATGTATCAATCTCTAAATTGTTCTTACCTTACTTCTCATTCCGTCTTCTGACTTCCTGAATTATTTCTGGTTCGTACTTTTTAAAATCAAAAAAATTTCAAGGTTCCATTTTTCATTCGTTGTTTAATTTTCAAGGTTCGTTTCACTCCATCGCTCTCGCGACAGCTTCATTATAATATCACCTTTCAATCCATTTGTCAACACTTTTTTTAAAAATATTTTTAAGTTTGCACACTGTTCCGGGTGTTTACATCTCCCATTCCCTTTTATTGTGTTTTACCCGACAAATAACTTTCAATTTTGACAATGTCGAAAAAGGTCAATTATCACATATCAATATTATTTCTTTTCTTCTCTTTCTCTTATAACAAACTTGACCGGAGTACCTTCCAAGCCAAATATTTCTCTTATCTGATTTTCAAGATAGCGCTGATAGCTATAATGAAAGAGATCTTTTCTGTTTACAAAGCAAACAAATGTTGGCGGTCTTGTCGATGCCTGAGTCATATAATATATCTTCAATCTTCTGCCTTTATCAGACGGAGGTTGTACTCTGGCAGTTGCGTCTGCAAGAACGTCATTGAGTTTACCTGTTGATATTCTCATTGCGTTTTGAGAATCAACAAATTTAATCAGTTCAAAAAGTCTGTCAATTCTCTGGCCTGTTTTTGCAGAAATAAATATAATAGGTGCATAAGACATAAAAGAAAAATCATTCATCAATTTCTTTCTGTATTTCACCATTGTTCCACCGTCTTTTTCAACAGCGTCCCATTTATTAACTACAATTATACAAGCCTTACCCATTTCATGAGCAATACCTGCAACTTTTGAGTCCTGTTCGGTAAATCCCTCAGTTGCATCAATCATTATTACGCACACCTGAGCACGTTCAACTGCCATTTTAGCACGTAAAACACTATATTTTTCAATATTGTCAACTACTTTGCTTTTTCTTCGCAGACCTGCTGTGTCAATAAAAACAAACTTTCCGAATTCATTTTCAATTCTTGTATCTGTTGCATCTCTTGTTGTACCTGCAATATTTGAAACAATAGCTCTTTCTTCACCCGAAATTGTATTAACGAGTGAAGATTTTCCCACATTTGGTTTACCTATAATTGCCACATAGGTATATTCTTCTTCAAATTCATCCTCATCAGGAGATGGGAAATATTTCACAACTTCTTCAAGCAAATCGCCTGTTCCATGTCCATGGACAGCCGACACAGCTATCGGATCAGAAAGTCCGAGATTATAAAATTCATAAAAATCTGCAGGTAAATCACCAATCATATCGCATTTATTAACACACAATACAATTGGTTTACCACTTTTAAGCAGCATTGATGCTACTTCCTGGTCTGACGCAACAACGCCACTTCTGATATCGGTAACAAAGATTATAACATCAGCACTTTCAATAGCAATTTGTGCCTGTCTTTTCATTTGTTTTAAAATAATATCATCAGAATTAGGTTCAATACCTCCTGTATCAACCAAAAGAAAATTATGTTGTTGCCAATTACAATCACCATAAATTCTATCTCTTGTCACGCCCGGAGTGTCGTCTACTATGGAAAAACGTTTTCCACACAATTTATTAAACAATGTCGATTTTCCTACGTTAGGTCTTCCGACAACTGCAACTATCGGTCTTGCCATTCATATCACTCCTTCTTTCCTAAAATTGCATTTAACAGTTCTTCACCGTCACGCTCTGTTACAATTATATTCATTCCCGATATTTTTTTAGCTTCTTCAAGAGTCATACTGTCAAGAAACATATCGCCCTCGCTTCTGAGCATTGAAGAAGAAATTAAAACATCGGAACCTTTTTTTATATCTTTCAGATTGTCTACAAGGTCAGTTCCCTTCATGGTTCTCGCCAAAGATGAGTCAGGTCTGTACTCTAAGGGAGGCTACAAGATGAT
>JAFOEP010000056.1 GCA_017380115.1 Clostridia bacterium
ATGTATTTATAAACAGAAATGCCAAGGTGTCGTTTGAAACATAGATGCAATGAAGATGCTGAAACATGCATTATCTGGCATATTTGTTTAACTGAAATATTTCTTGCAAAATTCAGGTCAATATACTCAATACATCTTGAAATCAGCTGATCACTTTCACGCATTATGGGGGTAAAAGCAGGTAAATTACCAGCATTGAGTTCTGCCAAGAGCATATATAAAGAGGCATAGAGCAGGGGCTTTTGGCAATTATATTGTTCGTTACCGGTTAAAACGTCAATAATTCTATTTATAAGATGCATAATGTTAGAACTTACATTTTCGATAATTTTAATATCGGATAAAACATCGTCAATTAAGTCGTTAAGCTCAGGGATATCCGGAAAAATAAAAACTAAACGTGTATAATCTTTATGGCTATCAATTTGAAATTTATGGTAAGTTTCTTTTGGGATAATAATGAGAGTGTTTTCCTTGAGAACTTGCTCAAATTGTTCCGATAGGAAGGTAGCGTTTCCTTTCATAAAGTATAAAATTTCGTGGTAAGAATGAATTTCTTCCCCTGTAACCAAAGATTTTCCCCGTGCATAACGAAAAGTTATTTTGTTGTAGTTGATTTTTTTTTCAAAAATATTCATAGTATCATTTTATATCAAGTTTAAATAAATTGCAATATAAATTATTGCTTTTGCAATATATATTGCAAAGTATTTGATGTAAACTGTTTTCAGGTGATGATATTATGGAAAAAATTGTAAATGAGCTGTTAAGCGAAAAAATTATTGTAATAGTAAGAGGAATTAACAGGGAAAAGCTTATTCCTCTGGCAGAAGCACTTTACATAGGCGGAATAAGATTTTTAGAGGTTACGTTCAGTGCAGACGGAAATATAAGCGACGAGGAAACTTTTGAAAAAATCAATGATCTGTCAAAGCATTTTTGTGGTAAAATGCATATAGGAGCGGGGACTGTTTTAACCGAAAATCAAGTGGAACTCACAAAATTGGCAGGGGGAGAATTTATAATATCACCAGACACAAATATATCGGTTATTAAAAAGACAAAAGAGCTTGGGATGCTTTCAATGCCGGGTGCTTTGACGCCAAGTGAAATCAGACAAGCACACAACGCAGGAGCTGATTTTGTGAAGTTGTTTCCTATAAGTCAATTAGGTGCAGATTATGTCAAAGCAATAAAAGCACCTCTTTCAAATATCAGGTTTTTGGCGGTTGGTGGCATCAATTATGACAATATGTCGGATTATCTTAAAGCTGGGGTATGTGGTTTTGGGATAGGAACAAACATCGTTGACAAGAAAATGATTGATATGGGTGATTATGACGCAATTACAAGATTGGCGCAAAGATATGTAGCGATGTTTAAATGAATAGCAATTATATGACGATTGATACAGGTGGCATTAACACAAGAAGTTCAGATACAAATGACAGATAAGTTTTTGACACTCTGAAAATGAACCCGGGTGCAGTGGCACAAAGAAAGATGTGAATGTGTTAAAGAAAGGTGATCAAAATGGAGAAGCTATATAACAATATTATTTTACTGGATGATTTTGCAAAAACCCCATCAGATGCACAAAATGTACCTTATTTGAAAAATCCTCCGGAAATAATCAATGTGTCTGTCGGCAGACAGCTGTTTGTAGACGATTTTCTTATTGAAGAAACTGATCTTGTGCCAGAATATCATAAGGCAAAAAAATTTGAAGGCAATCCCGTTATTAAGCCTGAAACATCGTGGGAAATTGAGCAGTCACCGGTAGCTTGTCCAAAAAGTGGCGGTGTATGGTATGATGAAGATGAAAAAATCTTTAAAATGTGGTATGAAGGCGGTTGGCTTCGCAATATGTGTTATGCGACATCAGATGATGGGATTCATTGGGGAAGACCGAATCTTGATGTTGCCCCGGGCACAAACAAGATTTTAACTTATGATGGATATGAACAGGATAAACTCAGCGGTGACATTACCTATTTACGTCCTGATTCAAGCACGGTTTTTATTGATTATGATTGCAATAAGAATGAAAAATACAAGCTGTTTTTGCGCAATCCCGGTGGGGTGTTGCCGGGAATTGTTGCTGTAAGCAGTGACGGAATTCATTTTGAAAAATTCAAGTTTTGTGGAAAATGTCAGGATCGTAGCACTGTGTTCTATAATCCGTTCAGAAAAAAATGGATATATAGTATTCGTGATATCAGTAGCTTCCTGAGCAATCCTGTTGATGAAAGAATCCGAAAATACTATGAATGCGATAATTTTATCAATAATGCAGAGTGGAACGAAGATGAAGCATATAAATGGATGGCTTGCGATAATCTTGATCTACCTCATCCATATATCAACTTCAAACCACAGCTTTACAACGTGGACTGTGTGGGGTATGAAAGCATAATGCTTGGTATGTTCCAGATAATGTATGGACCCGATAATCCTGTGTGCGAAAGCCGAGGGGTGCCGAAGGTTACCGAGCTGATACCTATGTTCAGTCGTGATGGATATAATTTTTCGAGACCTTCAAGAGATAGCATTATTAATGCTTCAATTTATCAAGGGGCATGGGACAGAGGATATGTTCAGTCGGTCGGTGGTGTGACAATTGTTCACGGTGACGAGTTGTGGATTTATTATATCGGTTTTGCGGGGGATAAAAATCGCGCGGGTGAATCGTGGTTTACGAACGGTATGTATCGAAACGGAGCTACCGGAATTGCAAAACTCAGGCGTGACGGATTTGTTTCCATGAATGGTAAAGGTACACTTACCACCAGAAAACTTGAATTCAGTGGGAAATGTGCATTGTACATTAATGCGGTAGGCCGCGTAAGTGCTGAGATTTTAGATGAGAAGGGTAATGTGCTTGATACATCTTCTGTGTTTTGTGGGGATAGCACCAAAGCAGAGCTTAAATTTTCAAAGATATCTATAAAGGATTTAAACGGCAGAATTTTCAAGTTGAGATTTACTGTTGACGGTAAACTCTATTCATTTGGATTTGCTGATGAAAAGGGCGATTTTGGTGGAGCTCATGCCGCAGGTGTAGTTGAATAAGAAATATTAATTATTATGTAAAAACGCCGAAAACATAAAGGTTTTCGGCGTTTGTTGTTTTTTATGCTCATTCAGTTTTTTGAACGGGTTTTGTTTTTTTATGCAAGAGAAAAATTGTTTGTTACTTATTTATCAGCTGACAGAATTTCTATCAGAGAGTGAGTTATGTTTTCGTCTGCATTATATTTGTTGAGACAAATAAGAATTTTTTCAAGAGAACTGTGGGCTGCAATCATATTATAAAGGACTATTTTCATAGGATAGTTTTTGCCCTGATATCTTCTTACAACCTCGATTGCATCCTGTTCAGCATTGTTCTGCTTTTCCTCAGGTACGGACAAGAATTTAATGCAAAGTTCACCTTTTACATCCTTAACCAGAACACTTGTTTTTCCATCAAGGTTTTTAACTTCATAATCTGTTTTTTGACCGTCTGAGGTCACTTCAAAATCTGTGAAGCTACAATAACCATTAAACTCAATTTCATAGTTTCTTGTTTCGGGCAACACGCTTGTGTCTCCTGTGGGAGCATTTATAACAAACTTATCTTTGTCGTAAAATTCGAATTTAGTTATTGCGTATGCACCGTTTTCGTGAGCAAGAGAGATACCGTCATCTTCATACATTTCAAAGGCGTTGTCTGCGCCTGAAAATACTCTTACTTTCAGATTTTGAGGATTTTTTGTGCTGTTTTTGATTCCGTCTGCAGACATCGGAATGATTCCGCCTGCTTTAACGAGTACAGGCATATCATACAAATCACGGTAAAGTCTTAATGATTTTCCACCGATGTATTTTCTGCCGTTAAAGAAGTCGTGCCATTTACCAGCAGGAATGTAGGTGTTTGCATAAGAAGTCCTTGTGACTGCATTTGATTTTTTAGTTATAGGAGAAACAATCATCTGATTGCCGAAATAGAATTCGTTACGATATTCAGGATAATAAGCATCGTCAAGTTTAGGGTGGTTGTAGTAAAGCGGGGTCACAAGAGGCTCAGAATATTTATATGTTCGGTAGTTCATTGTGTATAAATATGGAATTAATTCGTGTCTTAATCTGAGGAACTTCTTCATTGTTGCTTCAGTATCTCTGTCATAATTCCAAGGCTCTTTTCCAAGCAACGGGTTTTGTGTGCTATGCAATCTGTTGATTGGAGAGAATACTCCCAACTGAACCCAACGTGCCATAAGCTCATCGTCTCGGATGCCGTTGCAATGTCCGCCGATATCGTGACTCCACCATGTGTATCCCACGTTTGATGCTGTTGCTGTGAAATACGGCTGGAAGTTGAGGCTTTCCCAGGTTATAGCAGTGTCGCCCGAAAATCCGATAGGATATCTGTGGGAGCCCATTTGCGAATATCTTGAAAGCATTATCGGTCTTTTTCCGTTGCTTTTCATATCAAGCATATGGAAATGGTTTAACATCCACAACGGGTCAAGATTTTTATATGTTGTGCGACATCCCTGCTGCCAATCCATCCACCAGAAGCTGACGCCGTCTTTTTCGTAGGGGTTGTGCAATATTTTGAAATAGTTTTCAACAAACTTTGGATTTGTGATGTCAAATCTGACGGGAGTTGAGTCGGTGACACCCATCGCTTCTGCCATCTGAGGATACATTTCTTCATATGGAACTACACCGTCAGCAGGGTGAAGATTCAATGTTACCTCCAGATCTCTTTTGTGAAGCTCTTTCAGGAATTCTTTATAATCGGGGAACAGTTTCTTGTCCCATGTATAACCTGTCCAGCCGTGGCCATAACGAAGATCATGGTGGACCAGATGCCAGTCCATATCTATAACTGCAACTGAAAACGGACAACCTTCTTCTTTGAATCTGTCCATCAAATCGAGGTATTCCTGCTGAGTATATCTATGATATCTTGACCACATATTTCCCAATGCAAATCGGGGCAGAAGAGGTGTTGCACCTGTAAGCTTATAATAAGCCTTCAGGGTTTCATAATAGTTGTCGGCATAGCCGAACACGTATAAATCTATGCAATCTTCTTCTCTTCGGTCAATCCAACCGTCTTCACCCAATGCCAGGGAACGACTGTCATCAAGAAGAGTGAATTTGTCGCGGCACATAAGGCCCGGTTCAAGCGGAACTTCCCCGTCAATGGCGTCAAGAGTCCTGATTGTTCCTTTGAGATTTTCCGAAAATCCGTAACCGAGGTACCAATCATTATTTGCGTTAGAAAGCTCTCCTTTAAATCTTGCGCCAAGGGTGTAAACATTAAACCTGCCGCATTTATGGTATGTGACAATCATATATTCTGTGATGATTTCAATTTTTTCATCATCTTCTACAACGTCAAAAGCGGGAACATCAAATTCACGGTTTACAACAACCTGCGTTGCTCTGTCTTCAAATACGCCGCTTTCACTATATTCCATTCTTATAAGTCTGTCGGTCAGAACGGTGAAGCGATACTTGTCACCCATGACAATGGCCTTGTCATTTGCTTTGGGAGTGACAGGCAATTTGTATTTTTCGTTTATTCTTTTCATTTGAAATCATTCCTTTTTAATTTTATTTTGATTTTCAGGAATCGGCTGATATTATTGAAATCTATGAGGTTATTATATCGCAAAATCAAACACAATACAAGAGTTGTTTTGTTGCTATAAAACAAATAATAGCTGTAAAAAATTTTTGAGTAGTAGAAAGTAAATAAAAAAGTTCTGTTGCTTTTAAGATTATATTTATGGTATATTATTCAAGTAAACTATGAAACATATAATAAATATGGGAGGTGTATTTATGAACAAAAAAGTTAAAACAGGAATCGTTGATGTCGGGGGAGGGCTCAGGGGCATTTACGGAGCAGGTGTTTTTGATTATTGCATTGATAACGGCATCACGTTTAATTGCTGTATAGGTGTTTCCGCCGGTGGTGCAAATATCGCGTCGTTTGCAGGGAATCAGAAGGGCAGAAATTATCTTTTTTATCATGAATACGCTTTTAGAAAAGAGTACATGGGAATAGGAACTGCAATTAAAACGGGGAATTATATTAATCTTGATTATATTTATGCAGACCTTTCAAACAAAGACGGGGAAAATCCACTTGATTTTAACAGCGTCAGAAATTATGACGGAATAATAAATATTGTTGCAACAAACGCAAGAACAGGAAAACCACATTATTTTACGGTTAATGATATGCAACAGGACAACTACAAGGTGCTTTGTGCATCATCGTGTGTTCCTGTTATCAACAAACCCGTTGAAATAAATGGTGAATATTATTATGATGGAGGATTGTCAGACCCCATACCTGTCAGACGTGCGTTTGAACTTGGTTGCGACAGAGTTGTCGTTGTGCTGACAAGAAATATTGACTGTCTGAAAAAAGGAAAAATTGAAAGATACGGAGCAAAAATTATAAAAAAGAGATTTCCTGTGTTGGAAAAAACATTTTATGAAAGCTATAAAAAATATAATGATACGGTAGCTTTGATAAAACAATATGAAAAAGAAGGCAAATGCATTGTCCTTCATCCCGATACATCATGCAAAGTCAGAACCTTTTCAAGAGATGCAGAAAAATTAGACAGACTCTATCGTTTTGGTTATAGTGACGCTGAAGAAATCAAGCGCAAGTTATCTGATGAGGTTCTTATAAAATAATTCAGACTTTAAACAAAGACGCCCGATATGATGTCATATCGGGCGTTTATAATTCAATTGAATTTTAATTATTTAACAACTTTGCCGTTAACAACTCTCCATGTTCCGTATTGGTTTGAAGCGTAGCCGTTATATTTGAAATTGATTGTTCCGTTCTGGACATACCACCAGCCGTATTGGTTTTTAACGAGACCTTTGAATTTGTAGTTGATTGTACCGTTTGTGATGTACCACCAACCATATTGGTTTTTGGCAAGACCGACAAAGGAATAGTCTATTTTACCGTTTGTCAGATACCACCAACCATACTGATTTTTAGCCATACCTGTATATTTAGTGTCAAGTTTGCCGTTTGTAATATACCACCAGCCGTACTGATTTTTAGCCATACCTGTATAGTTGAAATCAATTGTTCCGTTTTGTAAATACCACCAGCCGTATTGGTTTTTTGCCATTCCTGTGTAGTTGAAATCAATTGTTCCGTTCTGGACATACCACCAGCCGTCTTGCTTTTTGACCATTCCTGTGTAAGAATAGTCAATTTTACCGTCTTTGACATAATACCAAAGAGAATTGTATTTTGTAAGGCCCTCAAATTTAGTGTCAAGTTTGCCGTTTGTATAGTAGTTTATTTCTGAACCTATTTTGATAAGGCCTGTAAGACTCATTGGAGAATATCCCAGGTTTGCAAAGCCGAAGTTTGCAAGGCTGATGCTTGCGTTTTTCAACAAAAAGTCGTTCCAATAGTCAAGTGAATATTTCAACACGTCGTTAAACAATTTTTGCTTTTCAGTGCTCTGGGTTGGGTTTTCGTTGAGGTAAATATCAAAATCAACCGTTCCGTTAAAAGTGCTCGGATTAACAGTCCCCTGAGCAATATATTCGTTATTGCCACGGAGATCAGCCATATAAACGCTGTAGCTTGAATCTTCTTTGGAAATGTTCATAATACAGCCTGTTGTTATGTTTGGGATCAGACTGATATAAGTTGAAAAAAGAAGAATGTTTGAAGTTTCTGTATCCTTGTAAAGAATAGTGCAGACAGTGCTGTATGGTTTGAGATCTGTGTCTTCAGCAAGAATAATGCCTTCGAATTGTTCGAGAACTTGTTCTTTGTTTTTTTCAATATAATTGCTCAGGAAGTCAAAGCTTCCTTCAACAGTTTCTTTCGCCGAAACACTGCTTGTGTTCATGAGAATTACGCTAAGCATTGTTGACAATATCAGGATAGTTGAAATAATTCGTTTTAAAGTCA
>JAFOEP010000057.1 GCA_017380115.1 Clostridia bacterium
AAGACATCTGGTTTCAGACTGAATTTTACAACAATACTTTATAATTATTTCTTATTTTCTATATTTTAAAACCATTTGAAAGTCGGTGTTTTAATGGAAACCAAAAGAGTTTATGCTCAGATAAATCTCAACAATCTGATTTTTAACATCAACAATATCAAAAGCAAAACAGGCACTCCTGTTATGGCTGTGATAAAAGCTGATGCTTACGGTCACGGTGCCGTAGAATGTGCAAAAGCTCTTGAAGAAAACGGTGTTACAGATTTTGCAGTTGCAACTGCACAAGAAGCGATTGAACTTCGCCAGAATAATATCCGTTCAGAAATATTGATTCTGGGTTACGTTTTTCCTGAAAATTTTGAAGAATTAATAAGCAACGACATTTCTTTGACTGTGTTTGATTATGAAACAGCTTGTGAACTGAACGAAGCAGCAAAACGAATTCAGAAGAAAGCAAAAATTCATATTAAACTTGATACAGGAATGGGAAGAATCGGCTTTATCCCAAACGAAAAAAGTCTTGAAGAAATTAAAAATATTTCTCTTCTGGAAAATATTGTCATAGACGGTGTTTTCTCTCATTTTGCCTGTGCTGATATGACGGACAAATCTTACACCTACTCTCAGAAAAAAACATTTAACGACTTTGTTAAAAAAATCGAAAATAATAACATTTCTATAAAGACAAAGCATATCTGCAATTCTGCGGGAATTATGGATTTTGATGACGGTTTTCTCGACATCGTAAGAAGTGGTATCATTTCTTATGGTCTTTATCCGTCAGACGAGGTTAAAACTGAAAACCTTGAAATTCGTCCCGTTATGAGTCTGATAAGCCACGTTGTTCACATCAAAGAAGTTGAAAAAGATTTTTGCGTCAGCTACGGCTCAACTTACAAAACTTCCGGCAAAACAAGAATTGCAACTATCCCTGTAGGATATGGTGACGGTTATCCACGTTCACTTTCAAACTGCGGAAAAGTTCTGATAAACGGTGAGTTTGCTCCGATTATCGGCAGAGTTTGTATGGACCAGTTTATGGTTGACATAACAAACATTCCTGATGTTCAAAGAGGTACAGAAGTCACCCTTGTCGGCACAAACGGCGACAAAAAAATCACAGTTGAAGACCTGTCTGCATTGTGCAACAGATTCAACTATGAATTTGTTTGTGATATTAATAAACGTGTGCCGAGAATTTATATCAGATAAATTTTATTTCAGTCTTTCAAGCGTTTCCTTGATTACAGGAAGCGCTTCTTTTTTGTCTTTTATTCCTTTTAATGCGCTTTCAATCGGACAAAAGCCTGTATTGTCTCTGTTTCTTATAGCCTCAACCATTTTTTTGCAATATACTTCAATTTTATTTTCTTCAAGCACTTCTTTTGCACTCTTGCTCAACACGATTGCGTAAACAGCCCTTACATTCATCAAAGCATATAAAAACGCTGCTCCCTTTCCGACCACTTTATCAGCCGCCACAAAAGATGAGTAGTCATTATTTTCCTCATACCATTTGATTAACGGTTTTACGCCTCTGTCTCTTGAAAAGATATTCGTCTGACCGTTTGTCATAAAACATGTGTATTCGTTTTTTTCTAATTTCTCTTTTGCAAATTCTAATTCTTTTATCATTTTTGCTCCTGAATTGGTATTGTTGTCCAATTATTCGTACTCTTGTAAAAATTTGTCGAACATTTGTATTGACTTTTTGTTTTTGGTGAGTTAGAATATGAACATAGCAAAAACAAATGTTCGTTTGGAGGTTTTATTATGTCGTTTGTATTTTTTACATCCCTTGAAATTCTTTTTGCATTAGTTCTGATTTTAGAAATCAAAAACAAGAAAAAACTTATCGCCTTTGAAAATGCATTGATAATTTCTATCAAAAAGTTTTTCAAAAGGCGACTGAGTTCATCCATAAAATCTAATGCTCAAAAAATAAAGGTACATTAAAATTTCATTTTTCTGTTTAAAGTAATCAAAGCTTTTGAAACAGCAGTTGCAATAACAAAACATGCGATTGCTTCAACAAGTCCGTTGAGACCCACAAAAGCACCGATAAACGCTACAATATTTTTTCCTGCGGAAAGTTCTGCAAAAAAATCTGTTTTTCCAAAAAGCAGAATAAACGTTCCGACAAAAAATACTGTGTTGAGCAACGCACCTGATATCGAGCTGACTGAAACAGAAATGATTCCTGCTTTTTTAGAACGATTCATAGCTTTGAAAATCAGAGCACATAAAAGGCCCATCAGAATTCTCGTCGGTACACAAACCAAAAATGCGTTGACAGGGCTGATTCCGAGCATTGCAGCACCAAACGGGCTCATTCCAAAACATTGGATAAAGCTGACCGTTCCGAACACTGCACCAAGAAATGCACCTGCAAGCGGTCCTATCACAATCGCGCCGACAATTACGGGAATTGTGATAAATGTGATTTCGACGATTCCGATTTTCAAAAATCCAATCGGTGTGTACGCCATGACAACAATGATTGCAGATAGAAGTGCCATTTGGATCATCTTCATAAGCAACTTTGTGCCATTCTTTCTTTCTTTTTTTGCCATATATATTCCTCCTTGCTGCCACTCTTAAAAGATGCGGCGCAAAATTTTAGCCAAGCAAAAATTATTTTTTATTTTTATTGTAAATTATTCTCAAACCGTCAAGCAAAAGAGTCTGATCGTAAATGATTTCTTTCTTGCAGTTTGAGATTATATTTTTTGAAAGACCTCCCGTCGCAACAAGACTTTTTATCGGGTCTTGCATTTCATCCTGAAATCTTTCAATCAAGCCGTCTATCATTGAAGCAGTTCCAAAAACTGTTCCCGACTGCATACAGTCAATCGTATTTTTACCTATAACATTTTTTGGAGCTGTAATTCTGATGTTTGGCAAAAGAGATGCGTTTTTAGAAAGTGCATCCAACGCAACCTTAACACCGCAAGTAATAATCATTCCGCAGAAGTTTCCGTTTTTATCCAACGCAGTTATTTTACTTGCTGTTCCAAGGTCTATAACAAGACAAGGCAGCGGATATTTGTTTATCGCAGCAACAGCTCCTGCAACAATATCTGCCCCAAGTTGAGCAGGATTGTCAACAAGAATATTGAGTCCTGTTTTTATACCAGGGCCAATTGTCATCGGAGTCAGACCTGTCACTTTATAAACTGCACCTTCAATTGCATGTGAAAGCTCCGGAACAACGTTGCTGATTATGCACCCACTAAAATCACTTTTGCTGACACCATTCAGTGAAAAAATGTTTAAAAAATCACAAGCATATTGATCACCCAATTTTAATTTTTCGGTGCTGAGACTCGAAATAAATACACATTCCTCGTCTTTGAATGCTCCGACATTAATATTTGTGTTGCCAACATCAATTGTAAGTATCATTTTCTCACTTCCCATTAAAAACTGTACTTTAGTAGTATATCATATTTGTTTTAAAAATAAAATAGCTTTCAGCAATTATTCTTTATAAGTAACTAATTTTTTCGAATCATCAGGCAAACCGTTTCAATATAGTTCAGAACAATAATGTTAATTTCATTGCTTATCGGAATATAACCACATCATCTGAAAGCATCTGTACCGATTCAGCTTTGATTATTCCTTGGTCAACACTTTTTTCTGCCAGGACTTTTTGTTGCACTTCGGGCATCTCATATATCTTGTTCTGCCCATATGCATAGCCAGATTGACAGCTTTGTATGTCGGCACATATCTGTGTCCACATTCTTTACATTCGTAATATCCTGCCACTTGTTCAATTTTAAGTGCAAAGCAAATTCCTACAAATGCAGGAATAAATCCGGAGAAAACAAGAACGATTCTTTGCCAATCTTTCATCGGCAGATACGCACCAATAAAGATTGGAACAAGCAAAACAATTAATGAAAGGATACCGATAACCCATTCAATAACAAGCAATCGTTTATCGCTCTGCTCTTTTTGCTTTATCATTTCAAGTAATTTATTTTCCAATTCTTTGTTGTAATTATCCATTGTAACTACCTCCCCACTTAATAAATCATTTACACTGATTCTGAGAACATCACACAAATCAAGCATAATGGACGAATCAGGCATCGCTTTGCCTCTTTCCCATTTTGACACCGCTCTGTCAGTGATGCCCAATTTTTCTGCCAACTGCATTTGTGTTAAGTTTAAATTTTTTCTGCACACGGCAATAAATTTTCCGATTTTTACTTGATCCATAGGCTGCCTCCTTTCACTTTCAGTATAACTTATTATTGAAACAAAATACACATACCATTGGTTGAGTAGGGAGAAATCAACCATTTTATTTATCTTATTCTATTAATTTCATTCTGCAAATTTTCTAAAAATCTTCCTGCATGAGCCCCATCCATTTGTGTATGATGAAACTGAAATGATATAGGAAGATAATACCTGAATACTTTTTTTCTGTATTTGCCCCATATAATAAATGGATTATTAAAAATACCGCTGTTCATACCAACAGCCCCATCAATTTCTGTGTCTACAATCGCAGAAGTGCCGATTACCATACAGTCGTCTGACAAATCTCTGTCCTGACACATCTCGGCTACCTGTACTGTATATTTCAGATAGTCCTGATTGAATTTTTGCAAATCATCTGTATAAAGAATATCACAGGAACTGACTTCCCTGTCTTTGTTTTTTACAATTGTATTGACTGCAATCTTGTCATACTGAATGAACTTATCGCCAACCGGAAGAATAAAAAACTCTTTTACGCTCACAGCAGCTTTCCCGATGCAATAGTCAAGAAGCATATTGAATTTCATATTCTTTTTCCTGCTGACTTTTACTAAATTTGTTACGTCTAAAGTCTTAAAGAAAGTAACCATCGGATTCGGCGCTTTCATCCAAAGTTCATATGCCATATTCCTTGTTGTGTCTTTTGGTTGAATTTCTCTCGCCATAATATCCTCCTAAATTTATTTTCTTGACAGCAGACAGACGCACTCGAGATGGATCGTAGCAATGGAATTGCTAACATAGGCTATCGGGAATATATCCACCTAGACTGTTGTAGGGAACATATCATCTTATAATAGAACATATTCTTTGTCTACCATTCACGTTCTTCGCACAACTCGTTCCAACAGTACTTAACATCTTTAATCGATAGTTTTAACTCGCATTCTCTGTGATAAGGTTTCTTGTCCGACCATAACCAACACTCTATAATCATAGAATTATATCCCTTATATTGATATAAAAATTCAAGCGTATAATTCATGTTATTTATATGCTCCATTAATTTGGACAGTTCCCATTCCTTTCGAATAGTATTTTTGAATTTTTCTTCAAATATATATACCGTTATATCATCTTCACTTCCAAAATCTAAGTATAATTTCACTTCTGCCTTATCTGTACGAACAGTTTTACCTAGTTCATTACTTGGGCATTCATTTGTGACCCAAATTCCATCTGGAAAGATAAACGTTATAACACCATTGTCATACACAATCCTTGTTGCATGACAATCATGTAAACTTATATATTCATCACTTGTATCACAATGTTTATACATAGAATTCTCCTCTTTTCTCAAAGCTACTTTCTTGACAGCAAACACACTGTCTCAAAATAGTCGAGTTAATAGGATTG
>JAFOEP010000058.1 GCA_017380115.1 Clostridia bacterium
ACTTTTACAACAATGAAAGAATTCAATTAAAAACAAAACTGACTCCGCAAGAAAAACGAAGTCAGTATGTTGCTTAAAATTTAATATTTAACACCATAGGGGGGTGTTTTTTGTGCTGTCCGTACAATTTGGGGCAGTTCATTCACAGAGGGTTAAATTATTTATTGATAATTACTGTTTGCAGATGCGTTTTGTGAAACATTAAATAAATACTGTTTTATAGATTTAATAACTTTCTTGTCAGCCATCTTCAAGTTATAGCTATGTTCATCAATTTCATATTCTTCTGTTTCAAGAATTTCAGAAATATATTTGTCATATTTTTCAGAAGCCAGGTTGTTTCTTGCTGTGTTTTCCCAGATAGGTCTTTCACTTTTGCTAACAAAATACATTACATGATAACCATATTCTGTTTCAACAATTCCTGTATCTCCTGTTTTTCTTGAAGAGTCAAGGCACCAATCTTCAAAGTTTTTAACCATTTGTCCCTTAGTCACATTTTCATACAATCCGCCTTTGGATGCTGAGCCTGTATCTGCTGATTGTTTAACAGCGATTGCTGCAAAGCTGTCTTCTGTTTTGTCGCCGGCATTCCATTCTTTAAGAGCAGCATCAGCTTTTTCTTTTGCAGCTTTCTTTTCTTCGGCTGTCGGCTCTGTTGAAGTTTCATTGAAATTGAAAAGAATGTGTCTTACATTTACACCAAAATCTTCAATTCTGTATGGAGCTTTTACAAGTAAAGCAACAATATACTGAGATACTTTATCTTCATTTTTCACTTCAAAAAGTTTAACTTCACCGACTTTTGCAGAAGATTCAAAAATCCATTTTGCCATATCTGCGTTTGTGTTGTTTGTATCAGCAAATGTTGCAGATGCCTTTAAAGTATTGTCTTTATTATCTTTATATTCTTTTCTTATTGCTGCTTCATCAACTTCTTCTGCATTCTCAGAATTCTCGGCAGTTTCATTTGCACTTTCAATTGCATCTGCAATCAAAATTTCATCAGCAGCTGTTTCGAAAGCTTCAGCAGATGTTGCCTTTGCCATAAATTCTTCTGCTCTCTTTTTGGTTGCATCAGAACCTTCATTATCACTTACATTGAAAGTCTGGAATCTGTAATCTGCATAATTGTATTCATTTTTGTTTTCGTTGTATTCTTTGTTTACTTCTTCAATTTTGTATGAATCAGCATATTCATCAACTTTAACCTCAGCATACTTTCTTGCCAAAGCATCTCTTAACATAAGCTTTCTTACAAGTTTTTCAGTTGTACCTGCGCCATACATAAGTTTAAGATATGCATTGAGAGTATAGTTTCCTTCAACTGCTGTTGAACGCATTTCTTCAATTTGTGTTTCAATGTCTTTTTCTTCAGCTTCTGACAAAGAAACTCCTTCTTTTTCTGCCAGCTGTGCAAGAACTACATAGTTTTTAATCTGGATAAGAGTCTGATCTGAGAAGAAATCATTCCATGTGTCATATTTATTGACTTCTGTTTCTTCATGTGTGTGACCTTCGTGGTCATGGTCGTGGTCAGATTCCTGAGCTTCATCATCAGCAGTATATTTCTGTTCATCAGGTGAAATAGTTGCGTCCAAGCCTAAGCTATATCCCTGAGTTGTATAGTTGTAGTAGTAGTTATAAACTGTTCTGTAATAATACTGGAATTCTACTGAAGATATGTTGTAATCACCAACTGTTGCAACTTTTGTTCTGAAAACAGTTGAACCTGTTGCATTGACAACGCCAATTGCAACGCCTGAAACAATTGCGAGCACAACTATTGCTGCTACAATTTTAATAGCAAGACTTTTAATTTTAGCAACTGTTGCATTACGCTTAGCATTTTTCTTTGCTTCTTTTGAAAGTCTTTCTTTTCTTTCTTTTCTGTATTGTTCTGCCTTGTTAAGTTGTTCCTTAGCCATTTCACTCAATCCTTTACAATAATTATTCTCGGATCATTCCGATTTAATGACTTCTTTATTATATAATATTTTTACAAATTATACAATAGCAAATTGCAATAATTCATCATTTTTTAAAAATTTAAAGTATTTTTCTTTTATCTTATGTAATTATAAGCTTCGCCACATTCAAAGTATTTTGTTTCAATTGACGGGAATTGTTTTGAAAGTTTTTCAGCAAGCAGTCTCATTCCGTCGCGTTCAGAGCCAATATGTCCCATAACAATCAAGGATTTGTTTCTTCCCAATGCAGCGGCATCTCTTGCATATTCACACAACATCCATTCAATTGTTTCCCCTGTCAGCACAATTTCAATTTCAGGGTCTCTCAAAAGGTCAAAAACACCTCCAGGTGTTCCGAAGCAACAAGCAAGTTTTGTTGCTTTTTTGTTGAGTTCACCTGCAACCCTAAGATTTCTGACGTTCAATTTATCTTCGATTATTTTCACGATTTCACTTGCTGTCATTGCCTCATCAAGAGTGAGTACTGTTGAGCCTCCCCAATTTGTAGGTTTTTCATCACCTTTCAGACCAAGATAATAGATTTCACCTTCAAAGATTCTGTCTGGTTTGTCACAATGAGGATGGTCATGCCAACGATAAATAGTAATCCCTGCTTCTTCAAGAAGTTTATATTTTTCTTTTACAACAACATCCTCAGAAAACTTAGTGTCAAAATGGTCATAAAATGTTGGTTCATGCACGATAACAAAATCTGCTCCCCAATCTTTCATTTTTCTGATGTTGTCAACTGTTGCAAACATAGTAACAGCAACTTTTTTGACTTCGTTTTCTTCGTTTCCAATTTTATATGTATCACAAGTTTGTTCTCCTACTGTGACACCGTTGTTAATAAATTCCGTTATCTCTTTGATTTTCATCTTATCACCTTCATATTATTTTTATATATATTTGATTTTAATCTGAAAACAGTGGTGTCGAAAGATATCTGCTGCCTGTGTCAGGCAAAAGGACAACAATATTTTTACCATCATTTTCAGGACGTTTTGCAAGTTCAACAGCAGCAAAAACTGCAGCCCCTGAAGATATACCAACTAAAACGCCTTCACTTTTACCAACTCTTTTTCCAACCAAAAAAGCATCTTCATCTGAAACCGTAATAATTTCATCATATATCTGAGTGTTAAGCACTTCAGGAACGAATCCAGCGCCTATCCCCTCAATTTTATGACGACCGCTCTTTCCTTCTGAAAGTATTGGTGATGACTTTGGTTCAACTGCAACAATTTTTACAGACGGATTCTTTTCTTTGAGATATTCTCCCACTCCGGTTATTGTACCACCCGTGCCAACACCTGCCACGAATATATCAACCTGCCCATCAGTATCTTCCCAGATTTCAGGACCTGTTGTGTCATAATGAGTTTTTGAGTTTGCTTTGTTAACAAACTGCCCCGGAATGAAACTGTCAGGTATATCCGAAGCAAGTTCATTCGCTTTATCAATAGCACCTTTCATTCCTTTAGTACCGTCAGTTAAAACTACTTGTGCACCATACGCCTTCATCAACTGTCTGCGTTCAACCGACATCGTTTCCGGCATTACAATTATAACACGATAACCTCTTGAAGCTGCAACGCAACAAAGACCTATACCT
>JAFOEP010000059.1 GCA_017380115.1 Clostridia bacterium
AGGTTGTTATTTCCGCTCCTGCAGGAAACGATCTTCCTACCATCGTTTACTCTGTAAATGAGAAGACATTGACAAAGGATGACAAGGTTATTTCTGCTGCTTCTTGTACAACAAACTGCCTTGCTCCTATGGCTGACACACTTAACAAGTATGCTCCCGTAGTTAGCGGTATCATGACAACAGTTCACGCTTGGACTGGTGATCAGATGGTTCTCGATGGTCCTCACAGAAAAGGCGACCTTCGTCGTGCACGTGCAGCTGCTTGCAACATCGTTCCTAACTCTACAGGTGCTGCAAAGGCTATCGGTCTTGTAATTCCCGAGCTTAACGGTAAGCTTATCGGTTCAGCTCAGAGAGTTCCTACACCAACAGGTTCAACAACAATTCTTACAGCTGTTGTTAAGAAAGCTGACGTTACAGTTGAAGGCATCAATGCTGCTATGAAAGCTGCTGCAAACGAATCTTTCGGATACAACGAAGATGAAATCGTTTCATCTGACATCGTTGGTATGAAATATGGTTCATTGTTTGATGCAACTCAGACAATGGTAAGCAAAGTTGCTGATGATTTGTATGAAGTTCAGGTTGTTTCATGGTATGACAACGAAAACTCATACACAAGCCAGATGGTTAGAACAATCAAATATTTCTCAGAACTTGCATAAGATTCTGATGAATTTAAACCTGTACAAATTAATGTACAGGTTTATTTTTTTATCAATATAAAAATGCCGTTATGACAATTAATCATAACGGCATAAAATGTGTTTTTAGTTTTCATCAACAGTTTCTTCTTCGGTCACAACTGTTGTAACTTCCGGAATATAAATCGGTGCGGCAGTTGTTGTTTCCTCTTCGTCCCATACAGTAAGAATAACTTTTGTACCTTTATCATAAGTTCTTCCTGTTGTTGTGCTCGGGCTCATTTTGTAAACTGTGTTTGCAATATGAGAACCGTCATTTTCCTGGACTCTTGTATCTTTTTCAACATCAAAACCTTTGTCTGTTAAAAGTTTTACCGCTTCATCGTAGGTCATTCCTTCAACGTTAACCAATTGAATCTGTTCGATACCCTTACTGACTGTTATTTTTATAACAGTTCCGCTTGTAACTTTGCTGTAAGGTGCAATATCCTGGGAAATAATATATCCGTCTTCAACTGTATCACTGTAATCGTAAGTGATAGAAAATACAAAATGTTTTGTAAATTCAGAAGAAGATTTGATTGTGTCATAAGACCTTCCTTCAAAATTCGGAACTTCAACATAATCATAAACGTCAGACGGTTGAGTTGTTTCCTCTCCAAAGTTAAAGTCAATGATACCTACCTTTGTGAAAACAAATAACAACAGTGAAATTGCAACCAGAACTCCGATTGCACCTATTAATACCTGAGTTGCGACAGATGAGCCTTTGTTCTTTTTGCTTTCAGTTGGCTGATACAAGGAAGACAAATCAAGCTGTTCGCTGCTTTGTTCTTCTGAAATACTTGTAAAGCTTGTTGGATTGAGCTTTTCGTTTGCATCAGGGAAATCATCTTCGTTTGCTATTATTGTCATACCGTTGTCAGAATCTATCGGGTTATTTCTTTGAGAATACGGGTTCTGATTGAATAATTCGTCATCCTCAATTGAAACCGTAGCACTCGGAGCAGCTGAAAGTTCAGCTCTGCACTGTTCAACTGTCTGTGTTCTGGCTTCAGGCAGAATCTGGAGGGCGTTAATCAATCCGTTGATAACATAAGCCGGAATCTGTTCTGCAAATCTTCCCGGAATCATCAATCTGTCATTTGTTATTCGGGATTTTGCGTCTATCGGGTCACTTCCGATAAGAGCTCTGTAAAGAACAGCGGCAAACGCATAAACGTCAGTCCATGGTCCTTGTTGGTCATCCATACTGTATTGTTCAATTGCAGCATATCCCGGGAACAGTTGAGGTTCAAGAGGACTGCGGACAGTTCTTGCTTCAGCAATGCTGAAACCTGTAACCCGGAGTTTTCCGTTAGAA
Organism: Clostridia bacterium; assembly: GCA_017380115.1. Classification (GTDB taxonomy): domain Bacteria; phylum Bacillota; class Clostridia; order Oscillospirales; family Acutalibacteraceae; genus SIG575. Next base: position 2,008 of record JAFOEP010000059.1, read on the forward strand.
TCTAAAACTAATGTAACAGGGGAGATACCTCTGTGAACAATTCCTGCAGCGTGAAGATTTCCGATAGTTGACAAAACAGGCATAAACAAACTACGGGCTTTTTCCCATGATATATAACCTGTTGGCGTTCTCAAAAGAAATTCTCTGAGAGTAATACCGTCAACATATTCGTGAATCGCATATACAGTATTGTTTTCTTCAACAATGTCATAAACGTCTATCATTGCAGAGTATCTGCTGATATCAAGCAAATGGCTCCAAAGTCTGATATATTCAGTCATCAGAGTTATGTATGTCTGTTCTTCACCCTTTTTGACAATAATATCATATCTGTTTTCTGCACGGATTGAAATAGAATCGGGCATATATTCTCTGATTACAACCGGAATCTGAGCTGAAAGGTCCCAACCCATATAAGATGTGCCGTCACCGTTATGGTCAATGGCTGCACCAACAAGATATCTTCCACCAATTGTTGTGCGAATAGGAAGATACATTTCAGATTGTTTGGAATCTTTTTTGAATCCACAATGAGGACACTGCTCAATATCACCTATTATACGCATACAACCCATACAAAGTTCTTCTGTATTTGCCAAAATGATGTCACCACTTTTCAAAAATATTTATGATTTTATAATAATAACTTATTCATTTAATTTTATCAAATATGCATACAAGTGTCAAGGTAATTAATAATATATTAACATTTGTTTTGCCCCAATAAAGCAGAACAACCTATCATAACGATAGGCTGCTCCACTTGAGAAAAGAGAAAATTATAAGAAGATGTCATTAATAAAAAATAAAAAATTTTATTTATAAAATTATAAAACTTATGTCACAATTTGTCAACAAAAATTTAAAAAAAATTCAACATTTGGCGTAATAATTTAAAAATAAGTGTTAAAATAAAAAAGTGCTTGACAAATAAAAGAAAAAGATGTAAAATTAAATAAATTTTTTAAAGGAGTTCGTGTATAATGCTTAGATATTGCTTTTATTACTTTAATAGTGCGATGGATTATTGCGTTATGCAGAACTTTGATTGAGTTTTACATTGACAATGAGCCACCGCTTAGTTTCGTTTTATATGAAATGGGCGGTGTTTTTTTATTAAGTTTGAAAGAAGTGGTAATATGGAGAAAATAGATGAGGCTCGCATAAAGATAAATGAAATTGACAAGGAAATGGCAGATTTGTTTTGCCAGAGAATGGAACAAGCCAGAATTGTTGCAGAATATAAAGCTGAAAGAGGTTTAAAAGTCTATGACCCCGTCAGAGAAAACGAAGTCATTGACAGAAACTCTAAAAATGTTCCCGCAGGAATAATCAGAGAATATTATGTTTCTTTTTTGCGTAACAATATGGATATTTCAAAAAAATATCAGCATCGTCTTATGGAAGGAATGAATATTGCATATTCAGGGGTTGAAGGTGCTTTTGCTGATATTGCAGCCAAAAAGATTTTCCCCGATGCACAACAGACGCCTTACAGTGAATTTTCCAAAGCCTATAAAGCTGTTGAAAACGGAGAATGTGATTGCTGCGTTCTGCCGATTGAAAACAGTTATGCAGGTGAAGTCGGTCAGGTTATAGACTTGATTTTTGACGGTTCACTTTATGTTAATAATATTTATTCACTGAAAATCACACAGAATCTTTTAGGTATAAAGGGAAGCACTAAAAGTGACATTAAAGAAGTTATGAGTCATCCACAGGCTCTTGCACAATGTGAAAACTATATTAAGGAAAACGGATATCTGATGACAAATTCAGTAAACACTGCTGTTGCTGCAAAAACTGTCAAAGAAAACGGTGATAAAACTGTTGCAGCAATTGCAAGTCGTGAAACTGCTGAAATATATGGACTTGAAGTTATTGACCATGATATTAATGAAAGCGATGTCAATGCAACAAAATTTGCAGTTTTGTCGAGAATGGAAAACCCTGCTTTTAATTCAAGCAAAGTGATTTTGCTGTTTTCCGTTAAACAGGTTGCCGGTTCATTGGCAAAGGCGATAGACGTGATTGGTAAATACGGATATAATATGAAAGTTCTTCGTTCAAGGCCTATGAAAGAACCTGCTTGGCAATATTATTTCTATATTGAAGCAGAATGTAATGACAACTGCGACAATGAATCTGAAATGCTTGAAGAATTGTCTAAACAATGCGAAAGACTCAAAGTGGTAGGTCACTACAAAGATGTTTACTCGTTATGAAAGTGAGGATATTATGATTATTGATGTTAAGCTCGGCGAAAACAGTTATGAAATAGTTGTTGAGAGAAACTGTATTGACAAGGCGAGTGAGTTAATCAATCTTGACAGAAAAGTACTTGTAGTTACCGATAGTGGTGTACCGGAGGAATATTCAAAAAAGGTTGCGTCTCAATGCAAAAGTCCTTATATTGTTTGTATTCAACAAGGCGAAAAGAGTAAAAATTTTGACAACTATAAATTGCTTCTTGAAACAATGCTGAAAAATGAGTTCACAAGAACTGATGCTGTTGTTGCAGTCGGCGGTGGAGTTGTTGGAGATTTGTCAGGCTTTGTAGCGTCAACATATATGAGAGGTGTTGATTTTTATAATATTCCCACAACTGTTCTTTCGCAGGTTGATTCTTCTGTCGGAGGTAAAACGGCGATAGATTTTGGTTCATACAAAAACACGGTAGGTTCATTCTATCAGCCAAAAAAAGTTTTAGTTGATCTGGAAACGCTGAAAACTTTGCCAGAAAGACAGATTTCTAACGGATTGACAGAAAGCGTTAAAATATCAATGACGTCGGACAAGGAACTTTTTGATATTTTTGAAAACGGGAAAATTGAAGAAAACCTCGATAAAATTATTATCAGAAGTATTGAATTGAAACGTGACGTTGTTGAAGAAGACGAAAAGGAAACGGGACTCAGAAAAGTGTTGAATTTCGGTCACACAATAGGCCACGCGATTGAATCTTGTTTTGAAAACTCAGAAATGTACCACGGAGAATGTGTATCTGTCGGAATGATACCGATGTGCGACGAAAAAATCAGAGAAAGACTCAAAAATGTTCTGAAAAGTCTGTCACTGCCGACGGAAGTTTTGTTTGATACAGATAAGGTCTGCGAAAATGTTAAACACGACAAAAAGTTTGACGGGAATCAGATTACCGTAATAAAGGTAAATGAAATAGGCTCTTTTGTTATGGAAAAAATCAGCAAAGAAGAAATGATTGATATGATAAACAATCTCAAAGGAGGAGAAGAGAAGTGAAAAACAGTTTTGGCTCATCAATAATAACTACACTTTTCGGCGAAAGTCACGGCGAAATGATAGGTGCCGTAATTGACGGTCTTGCTCCCGGGATAGAGATAGATGAGGAGTTTATTGCTTCAAGATTGTCCTTGAGAAGACCTCAGGGGAAAATATCAACAAAAAGACAGGAAAAAGATGATTTTCAGATTGTCAGTGGCGTGTTCAATTCAAAAACTACCGGCACACCGCTGTGCATTCTGATTAAAAATGAGAACAACAGAAGCAAAGACTATGAAAAAACGGCTTCTTTAATCAGACCGTCTCATGCTGATTATACGGCTGAATGCAAATATCACGGCTTTCAGGATTACAGAGGTGGCGGACATTTCAGCGGAAGAATAACAGCTCCACTTGTTGCAATAGGTGCAATAGCAATCAAAATGCTCGAAAAGAAAAACATTTTCATTGGCACTCATATCAAACAACTCAGCGATATAAAAGACAGAGAATTTAAGAATTTTGAAGATGATATAAAATATCTTTCAAATCAGTATTATCCTGTGCTTGATGAAGAAGTTAAGGAAAAAATGATTGAAAAAACTGAAAGCGTTGCTTTGGAAGGTGACAGTATCGGAGGAATACTTGAAACTGTTGTTACGGGTGTACCTTGTGGAGTGGGAGAACCGTGGTTTGACTCTGTTGAAAGTCAACTTTCTCATATTTTGTTTTCTGTGCCCGGAATTAAGGGCGTTGAATTTGGCAAAGGTTTTGGTTTTGCTGACGGACTTGGAAGCGAATTGAATGACGGCTTGTTTGTTGAAGACGGAAAAATCAGAACTTTGCAAAACAATAACGGTGGAATAAACGGTGGCATAACAAACGGAGAAAATATTATTTTCAGATGTGCTGTTAAACCTACTCCGTCAATTTATAAAGAACAAAACACAGTTGATATTAAAAAAATGGAAAACGCTAAACTGGTAATAGAGGGCAGACACGACCCGGCAATTATTCACAGAGCAAGAATTGTCGTTGACAGTGTAACTGCACTTGCCGTTGTTGATATGTTGTCACAGAGATTTTCAACGGATTATTTTATGGAGTAATAATATGGAATACGGTTTACTTGGAAAAAAACTCGGTCACAGCTTTTCAAAGGAAATTCACAATCTTATCGGAGATTATGATTACCTGATGATTGAAAAAGAAGAAAACGAGATAAAAGAATTTTTTGAAAATGAAAACTTCAAAGCGATAAACGTTACAATTCCATACAAAGAAACGGTCATTCCTTTTCTTGACGAAATCAGCGAAAACGCAAAGATGATTGGAAGCGTTAATACGATTGTCAGAAAAGATGGTAAGCTATATGGATATAACACCGATTTTGTTGGCTTTTCTGACCTTCTTAAAAGAGCAGATATTGACGTTGAGAATAAAAAGGTTTTAATTCTCGGAACAGGCGGAACTTCAAAAACTGCTTTTGCTGTTTGCAAAAGTCAGAACGCAAAAGAAGTTTACAAAGTCAGCAGAGTTGAAAATGACTATGCAATATCGTATACAAGAGCTGTCGAAGAACATTCTGATGCTGATGTTATTATCAATACAACGCCGTGCGGAATGTATCCGGACAACGAAAATATAGCGATTGATATTGACCTTTTCAAATCTCTTGAAGGTGTTGTTGATGTTATTTATAACCCACTTGTGACGCCGTTTTTGAAAAAAGCCAAAGACCGTAAATTGAAATATACAAACGGATTATATATGCTTGTAAGACAAGCAGTACGTGCGTCAGAGTTGTTTTTCGACAAAATATATGATGAAAAAATAACAGACGAAGTTTATAAAAAAGTTCTTCTGGACAAAGAAAATATTGTTCTTACGGGTATGCCCGGAAGCGGGAAGACTACAATCGGAAAACTTCTCTCAGAAAGAATGGGCAGAGCTTTTGTTGATACAGACGAAGAAATAGTTAAAAAATATAAAACTCAGATTACCGATATTTTTGAAAAATACGGAGAAGAAAAGTTCAGACAGATTGAAACTGAAACGATTAAAGAAGTTTCTAAAAGAAACGGAATAATAATTTCAACCGGCGGCGGTGCAGTTTTAAAAAAGGAAAATATTGATTATCTCAAACAAAATTCAAAAATATTTTTCCTTGACAGAGATATTGAATATCTTGTTCCGACGGCAGACCGTCCGACTGCAAACAGCCGTGAAAAAATTATGAAGCTTTATGATGAAAGAATCGGAATTTATCTTTCAACTGCTGATGAAATAATTAAATTGGAAAACGATGCCTTAAAAGCAGCCGAAGAAATAGAAAGAAGGCGAAGCTGATGAAAATTACTGTTATAAACGGGCCTAATATAAATATGCTTGGAATCAGGGAAGTAAATATTTATGGAACTGAAAATTATAAAAGTCTTTGTGAAAAGATTGAAACTTATTGCAAAGAAAACGATATCAAAGTAGATATTTTTCAATCAAACCACGAAGGTGACCTCGTCGACAAAATTCAGAGTTGTTATGAAAAATCAGATGGTATTGTGATAAACC
>JAFOEP010000060.1 GCA_017380115.1 Clostridia bacterium
AACGGATGCTTCACAAGAAGCTCAATTGAATTTGACGAAGCAATTAACAATAGTTCAACTGTTGCAATTCTTGTTGGAAAAACTCTCAACAGTGGCGAAAACAGAGGACAGATTACAAATTGCTTCACAGCAGGAAACCTCGGTGCATATATCTCTACACAACACTCAATAGCTTTTGCATCTGTTGAAAATAGTGATATCAGTGAAGTTTATGTTGATAAGTCAATGGCAGGTAAAACGTCATATACCAGCTTTAAATATTCGGCTTCAACTCAACAGATTATCAAGATGACAAATATGGCATCATCAATGGGTGAAATGTTCACAAAAGACGAAAATGAAAAATGTTATCCGCAGATAACTTCAATTCTTGTCGCAGAAAACACTAAACGCCTGAATGAAAACGATGAAGTAATTGTTCTTCCGACAGGAACAATTGTCAGAAACTATAATATTATTAAAGAATATGCAAATGTTGCAAATGCAACTCTTGTGACCGGAAACAGTCATTATGTTGATTCAATGCCGGTAAATTCAAACACTTATTCAGTTAACTCAACTGTATCAAGCAAAGAAAATATATTGTGGAAAACTTCAACCTCTGAATATATCAATATTGCTTCCGGAATATTGTCTACAACTGTGCAAGCAGGAACGACTGTTCTCAGTGCATATAAAGACATTACAAGTGCAAGAGGTGTAAACTTTGTTCCGACTCTGAATATTAAAGTTGTAACTGCAACTGGAAAATGTAATCCGAACTTCCCAAGAGGAGGACACGGTACTCAGAATAATCCATATATAATTGACAGAATTTCATCAATGCAGTCATTGTATTTCTACGGTTTGAATCCGAACTTGTATTTTGTGTTATATTCAAATATTAATGCAAAAGATTATGCATTTGAACAAATTCCAAAATTCACAGGTAAATTGAATTATGGAATTAATGAAAGTGCAAACAAATATGTTCTGTATAACCTTGATCTGACAAATGGTGGATTGATTGAAGAAATAAGCAATGGTGCTTATATTGGAAATATGGGTGTTGTCGGTGTTAAATTGACAACAGATAATGAAACAACAGGTGTTCTTGCTGATAATATAATTGGTGCAACAATAGAAAATGTTGTTGTAACGGGTGAAGTAACAGGCACAACAAATGTTGGATTGTTGGCCGGAGCTGTGACAGATTCAACTGTTTCCGGAATTGTAACATCCGGATACGTCAAAGGTACTAATATGGTAGGTGGCGTGTTTGGAAGTGTTGATTCAACAAATGTTACAGATGTTCTTTCAACTGCTTATGTAGATGGTTCGACAAATGTCGGAGGATTTGCAGGTGAAATCAAAGACAACTCAGTTGTTGATGATATAATTTTTGGTGGAATGTCTAAGGGTAATGCAATAAGTCGTACTGTTGACGAAACTTCAACTCTGACCGATTATTATGCAGACAGTCAGCTTAATATATCTCAGCATTTGGTTGGAAACGATGTTTCTGAAAACAACTTAAAGACATCGAAGAAACTCACAAGAGATATAACAGGCATTGATAACTTCACAATTCGTGATGGAAAATATCTTACTCCGACAAATGTTATTCTCGGAGAACCAACTGACAATAACTCAATGTATGTTGCAGCGGTTGACCTTGCAAGTGCAACACTTGGATTCCGCTCGGGAATTGGCAACGGAACTGTTAATGTATATACAACAATGTCGTTTAATGATACGATAAAAGGATATACAGTTGGTGGAAGCTTGTACAATAACCCGATCAAAGGCGAAGAAGTTGTTTATGGCAACAATGCAAATAACGATTACCTTAAAGTTGAGGACGATACAGAAAATAGCATCCTCAGAGTAAACGTTAATAAGTTTGATGCCAATGTTAAATATACTGCTTTGAAGCTGTATATTGAAACAAACAACAACAATACTACAATCTTCAATTCAACTCAGGCAAACAGAGTGTTCAGATATGTCACACCTGGAATGGTTAAAACCGTTAATATCTCTTACACATTGACTGACACAACAGATATTCTGACAGGTAAGACAGTAGGAATTCTTTTGAGAAGCCTGAATGACCAGGTTGGAACAAACGTTGACAATGTCAATATATTTGACAAGGTTTCATCAACGCCTGAAACAGTAGACAGTATTTCTGTTTCAGCTGAAATAAATGGTTTCTATGTTGCTGATATGTTACCTCAGGGATACAAATATGAGATAACGGCAACAGACGGTGACGGTAACAACCTTACAGTTACCGAAGTAGAAAATCAAAAAGGATTATTTGTTGATCTGGATAATTCAACTGACAGTTCTGTAATTCTTTCAATCAGAATTATTAAAAACGAGGATATTCCTTGGGGTGTTCGTTCAACATATAATTCAATCTGGAAATAATCAAACGGGGAGGGTTGATAAATGAAAAATTATAAAGCTCAAATTAGTGCAAAAAGTTTAATAATGTTGATGTTATCAGCCCTTACCCTGACAATCGGAACATTATGTTGGTTCTTTATGTCCGGAAGAAATAAAGTAAACGATTTTGCTGTTGAGGTTGATAATCCGTCTTCTAACTTTATCTTTTACGAAGCAATAGATACAAACAAAAACGGCGTAATTGATAATGGGGAGATGTACGTTGAAATCGAAAACCCGGATATTTATACTGAAAATATGGTTCCCGGACAGACATTTTTCTATAAAGTGTTTGTTAAGAACACTAAAAACGATACCAATTTTGGTCTG
>JAFOEP010000061.1 GCA_017380115.1 Clostridia bacterium
ACTTTTACAACAATGAAAGAATTCAATTAAAAACAAAACTGACTCCGCAAGAAAAACGAAGTCAGTATGTTGCTTAAAATTTAATATTTAACACCATAGGGGGGTGTTTTTTGTGCTGTCCGTACAATTTGGGGCAGTTCAATACTTATAACGGTTATTTTTATGGTTATTTTTTATATCACTTTAAATTTAATGAATGACAACAGCAGAAGTATTGCCGATGTGACCAGATGATAAATCACAACAAAACCTGAACCTATTGCCATTATATTGCCGACACATGATAAAATCAGGATAATCAGAAGTCCGATTAAAACCATAGATATTTGTGAAAGGTTAAAGATTTTTTTCATTGAGCCAAGTGTTACAGCGTTGCTGATGCATCTGATATAACTCATGGATTCTCCACTGTGAATAAGCTTTGCAGAAGCAACTCTCTTGTGAACGTTTGTGTATTGAGAAGATATACCACCTTCAAAATCACCTATAATTTTGAAGCTTTCACGGGGAATGTTGAATGCGAGTGAAAGAACATCTTCGTCAATGTTGCAATCGTTTGTGCTGACTATAATTTTAGTTGCGTTGTTGTTGAGCTTTTGCAAATACTTTTTAACGTCATTGTTTGGCTTGTAGCTGACAACAAGCATTGCGGCAACATGAGAATCAACGGCTACATATAAAACTCTGTTTCCATCTCTTGTGATATTGATTTCCTCGCTTTTCGGAGGAGCTTCAAGATTGTGGTGAATCAAAAGATTTCTGTTACCAACAAGAATTTTCTGTCCGTGAATCCAACCTGAAAGACCAAGCTTTTCTTCATACAACAAGTCATCAACTTCCGGAAGCATATCGGAGTCACCTCCGATTATTACCTTGTCAAAGACGTGAGAAAGAGGGCCGTTGGATTTTGTGAGCATTGCAGCAGCGTATAAAACGATATCATCAACTCTGATGGTGCCATATTCATGCATACCGTGGAAATTGCATTTTTCTTTGTCGAATAAATCTGCTGAGTTAATAATAACTGCGTCAGTTTTTGAAGCATCGTAAATTGCGTTGTAACCTGTAATACAGCTGTTTTTCTTGTTCAGAGCCTTGTTTACAATTTTAAGAGAAAAATCGTTTGACAAGAGCATAGAAACGGGAACGCAGATACAAATGCAGCTTGTAAGCGTTGCAAAGAATGCAACTGCACTTTGGTTTGTGATTGCAGATATAATTGATATAATCAGGCTAAGTACTAAAAGGAATACTGTTCTGCTCTTGCTGAATTTGTCAGCAGGGTGATTTGCTGTTGAGTTGTAAAGATATCTTCCCGGGAAATCAATTTCGCATGAATAACATACATTGGGATGCTCACCGGCAAAAGACCTTGCTAAAATCTGTGCATCGTCTTTGTTTGTAATTTTTTCAACGCTGTATAAATTGCTTTTGTCAATTCGTGTAATTACTTTCAAATTGCCCATAATATTGAGCTGCTGTATAAATTTAGAGAAGCAGTACATCATCATCACGAAAATTACGATAGGAGTAAAAATCGGGATTGTAACATTAACTTCGTTGAGGTTAAAGAATGATACTAAGCTGTAAACCAAAGTACTCAACACAGCAAGTGAAACAAGTGAATCGCTGTTTATTTTTCTTGAAAGTAAACCTTTGAGTCCGTTCTGAGTGAATTGTGAGCACGATGAGAACGCAAGAAGCAAAACAATTACGGTAAGTATTATGTTGATAACAGATGCTATTGCAACTGAACCTGTAAATTGTTGTGCTATCGGATATGACGTGAAAATGACAGAAAATATTTCAAGAATAAGAAGTGCAACAAAACTCATCGCATAAGATTTTCTTTTGTCTTTAAGGTCTTTGAAAACCTGAGGTATTTCATTTTTGCTTGTATATTCTTCAAGATATTTTTCTTTTTTGTTCCTTAAAATACCTTTGACAACATCTGAGAATTTTGAAGTGTCATTTTCGTCGCTGAGTCGGACCAGCTGTTCATCGTCGTATTTGCCTTTTTCGGCTGAAAAATAGTTCGTGTCAATATCGTTGTAATCTTCCGGAATGTTTGTAAGTTTAAAACGTTTTCTTCTTTCGTTGCTTGAAAAGAGAAGATCACTTTCGATTTCTTCTTCGCTGACGTGGTCTGCAAGGCTTTCCTGAGCGTCATAGCCTTCCATTCTGAGTTGATTTTCGTTTACTTCTGAGTTTCTTTCGTCAACGTAAGCGTTGTTGAAGTCGCCGATATCAGTTCGTTTAATCTGGGAATCATCTTTGAGATTAAAGTCTTTGGTGGAGTTATCGTTGTCGGCTGTTGTGTTCGGTCCGATGTTTTCAATAACTTTTGTTTTTTCGTCTTCAAACTTTTTGGTTTCTTCGATTTGATCGTTTTTTACAACATAGTGTTCGCCTGTTTCCATATCAAACCTGACATTAGAATTTTCGTAAGAAACATTTTCTTCGGCTTTGTCAACAAACTCTGAAAAGTCTTCTGCTGTTTTCTTCTTTTTGGGGAAGAAAACATCTTTTCCAAATTTTTCTTTAATGTTTTCCATAGCGTTAGTTTTGGCGTTGGCTCTCTGTTCTCTTCTTTTGCTGAGGATTTTTGAGTTTTTGAAAATGTCTTTAACTTTCAGATAATCGCCGTGGCCAAACTCTTCATCCTGATGTTCGGAAAATTCTACAAGTTGTTCTTCGTCAAGCTCCTGGAATTCTTCGCTTTGTCTTTTCAATTCTGATTCATCGGCTTCGATGAGAGCGATATCATCTTTTGTTATCTCAGGGGAGCCGATATGACTGCTGTCGTCAGAAACGTCGTCAAAATATTTCATAACTTCATCTTCAACGTTGCTTTCTTCTATATCATCAAAAGATTCATCGGCATCAGAATCGTCTTCAAATTGAATTGTAAAATTCTTTTTAAAATCTTCACTTGTTGAAGATATATCTTCAAATTCCATCGGAATATCTTCAATAGTGTTTCTGTGAATAGGAGCGCTGTCTTTTGAAAAATAAATATCTGACTGATTACCGGGATTGCTTTGTATTTTGTCAAGGTCAAGATTACCTGACAATTCATCGAAGTCAACCTTGTCTTCAACGTCAGAAATCAGTTTGTCAATGCTATCCATAGACCAGGACTTAGTAGGTTCGTTGTCTGACGATGCCAAAAGATCATCGATGGTTTTATTTTCATCAATGTTTTTGTCAATTTTTTTGAGAATATCATCTAACGATTCAATACTCTGATCAAATTTTTCATCTGCCATTTTAAAGCCCTCCTGTTATATTCTTTTAATGTCTGAGCGTTGCCTTGAAACTTCCATCATCAGAATTCCGGCAGCAACAGAAGCGTTAAGAGAATTAATTTTTCCTTTCATAGGTAAAGAAACTGTAACATCGCACTTTTCTTTGACAAGTCTGCTTACGCCTTTTCCTTCGGAGCCGATAACCAAAGCTGTTGCACCGGTAAAATCAGTTTTGCACCAATCCTCACCGTTCATATCGGCGGCGTAAATCCACAGACCAAGTTTTTTTAGCTTTTCGATTTCGTTTGCAAGATTACCAACCTTTGCAACGGGGACATATTCAATCGCTCCGGCAGAAGTTTTGGCAACTGTATAAGAAAGTGTGACACTTCTTCTTTTTGGAATAATCACACCGTGAGCACCTGTAATTTCCGCAGTTCTGATAATTGCACCGAGGTTATGCGGATCTTCAAGTTCGTCGCAAATAATAATAAAAGGTTCTTCGCCTCTTTCTTTTGCAAGATTTAAAATATCTTCAACTGTTGAATATTCATGTGCAGCACATTTTGCAATAACATTCTGATGATTCATTTCACCACACATCAAATCAAGCTTTTTACGGTCAACTTCTTTGACTACAATTCCTTTTTCTTTGCACTTTTTCAGAATCACGAAAATAGAACCGTTTTTTTCTCCTTTTGCAACAAAAAGGGAATCAATTGTTCTACCGCTGTCAAGAGCTTGTAAAACTGCATTTCTTCCGATGATAATATCGGGTTGTAAAGACGATTGTTCTTTGAAATCTTTCATATAAAAATCCTTTGTTAAAAAAACAATTATAAAATTTGCGTTCAAATTGATAATGCTCGTAGAAAAATGAGCAAATTTTCATAAATTTGAGCATTATATGTATTATTATATCATATATTAAAAAAAATTAATATACTAAAATAAATTTTTTTTGAAGTTTCTCGATATTTATTTCATATTTTTTATTTTTTTTTATATTTTTTTACAGCAGATAATGACAGTATTTTTCTGTTTTGTGATGTATATTAAAAAAGAAAAAAGGAGGTTAAAAAATAATGGAAAAAATAAAGATCGGGAGAATGGAATTTGAGAGAACATTTGAGAAAATAAAAGCCAATCCAAAAATTATTTTAATTAATATTTTATGTTTTGCATTTTCTTTTGTTTTGTCTCATGCTTCAATAATGTCGACAGTTGCTCCTTTTGGGGTAGCGCTTTGCGGTGTTGTACCTTCTAACTTTGTTGTTTCAACATTTCTGGGCGCAATTTTCGGTTATGCAAGTGCACAAACAATTGCAGGGACGATAAGATACATAGCCCTGATTTTTCTTTTAAGAATATTGTTTATCAAAATATCTCAGAAACAATCTGAATATCAGAACGTGTGGTTTGTTCCTCCTGCATGTGTTTTTTCTGCGTTGTTTGTAAGCGGAATAATTCTGAATGTTTTTATTTCAATGAACATTGAAGTTTTTATGAATATTTTTTGCGAATCGGCAGTCGGCGCAATAAGCGTTTATTTTCTGGACAAGGCATTTAGCTTGTTTGAAGAAAAGAAAGAGATTTTTAAAATAAGAGTCAGAGATTTTGTGTGCCTGATTTTTTCTTTCGGTATATTTATTATTTCATTTTCATGCTTTAACTTTTTTGAAATATCACTCTCAAAAATTCTTGTCGGATTGTTGGTGTTGGTGTCAGCATTTTCTTTCAATGAATTGGCAGGTTCAATTTGCGGAATAGTTGGCGGAATTTCAATTGGAATTTATACGTCTTCGGTGTTTGATATAATATCATTTTCCGTCAGTGGCCTGTTGTCAGGAGTGTTTTCTCCGTTAGGAAAATCGGGTTGCATAGTTTCATATGTTTTGTGCAGATTTGCGACCTTTTTCTTTTCGTCACAAAGCACAGGACTTTTTGCACTTTCAATGGAATGTGCAATCAGTATAGTTTTGTTTCTTGCAATTCCAAACGAAGTTTTTATGAACATCAAAGAGTTGTTTGTTTTCACTGCGAGTGAAAATAATGTTCCGAATCCACGAAGGGAAATAGTTCAGAAAATCAGCGGAGCATCGCAATGTATTGATGAAATAACGGATTCAATCGGCAAGATTTCCGAGTCTTTGAGAAAGGTTTCAGATTCAAGCTCAAAATCTATTTATTGTAAAGTTCAGGGTGATGTTTGCAAAAGCTGTAAAAAACATGATGTATGTTGGGACAAGCATTTTTCTCAGACTTATAAATTGTTAGAAGAAAATGAAAGAGTTTTTCGTGAAAATGAGACAGTTGAAATTAATATGCTTCCAAAAAGATTTTTAAATCTTTGCGCTATGCCCGAAGAATTTTTCAAAAGCTTTGAAAAATATTTCAGGCAGAATAAAGCACAACGTGAAGAGGAAATTCACGTTGCAAATATGCGGAATATTTTTTATGACCAGCTTAACAGTATGTCGCAAATGCTGAAAAATTTTTCAAACGATTTCTCAAAAGAAAAAACTTTTGATTTTACAACTGCATCAAAAATAAAAAGTCTTTTGAAAAACTATGGTGTTAATGTCAGAAATGTTAATTGCATTGTTGACGAGAGAGGAGTAATGAAGGTTGAGGCGATTTGCAAAAATATCGACAAAGACCTCGACAAAAGTAAAATTACTCAGGAAATTGAAAAAATGACTTTGCGAAAATTTGAAAGACCTGTAATCAGTTTCCCGGAAAGTGGAATAACCATTACTTTTATGCAAAAACCGTGGATATCAATTGATGTCGGTGTTGTTCAATATCCGAGCACAAACGCATCTCTTTGCGGAGATTATTTCGAAAATTTCTGCGACAACGGAACGGAAAATCTGATTATAAGTGACGGAATGGGAACAGGGGGAAGAGCAGCCGTTGATTCTGCAATGACAGCAGAATTCTTTTCAAAACTTCTCAAAAACGGTTTTGGTGAAGATTGTGCATTGAAATTGGTCAATTCCTCAATGCTTGTCAAATCTTCCTACGAATCCCTTTCAACAATTGATTCGGCAAAAATTGATTTGTTTACAGGCAAAACTGAGTTCAACAAGGCAGGAGCAACACTTTCGTTTGTAAGAAAAAACAGGAAATGTAAAATAATTGAAGGTGCATCGCTGCCGGTAGGCATTCTGAGAGAAATTGAATTTTCCCGTGAAAGCATCTGTCTTAGTCCGGGAGATATTATAGTTATGGTGTCTGATGGTGTGACAGCCTTTGGGACAGAATGGATTGAAAATGAAATTGAAAATTATCTTCGTAACGATGCAGAAAATCTTGCACGAAAAATTGCAATGAAAGCAGTTGAAAAAAGCATGAAAACAACTCAGGATGATATTACCGTAGTGGTAGGAATTTTATCGTAGAGGTGCCAGACAATTAAAAAAGAAAAAAAGACCGCACAAATCTGAGAGTTTGTGCGGTCTTTAAAATAAGCAAATCTATAAGCCGGGTTCTGTCGTTTAAGGCAATCATCTGTCTAGCCATTACGTTGCCGTAATGTTCAAGCCACCCGTCGGAGAATTATCGAGCAAATAGTCTCTCCAGTCGGTGTTGCTCCGGATAGGGTTTACATGGCAACGGAGTCTCCTCCGTTCCGGTGAGCTCTTACCTCGCCTTTCCATCCTTACCATTAAAATGGCGGTATATTTCTGTTGCACTTTCCCTAAGGTCACCCTCGGCGGCCGTTAGCCGTTATCCTGCTCTGTGGGGCCCGGACTTTCCTCACAACAAAAGTTGCGCGATTGCCCAATTTGCTTACCATGATATATTTTATAGTATTTGATTTTTTTTGTCAATCACACCTATTGAAAAAAAAGAAGAAATGTATTAAAATATATATTTAGCGTATGGAGGTGATTTTGTGCCTAAAAACAGTAATTTTTTTGATTATGAATATGATGACGAGGAATTTTATCTCAGACAACAGCAACGCAAAGCTCAACGCATAGCTAATGAGAGAAAAAATATGGCTTCTCAGAATAAAGCTGTTGTGAAAAATCCCAACGCATCAAATCAATATAAAAATCTTGTGAATCGTACGGGAAAAAATCTGGCAAACGATGTCAAGCCGTATTATTCTAACGGACAAGCTGTCAACGGCAACAGAAATGTTAATCAGAATCGGCAACAAAATCAGACGCAGCACAGATATGAAGATTTAAGACAACAAAGAAGTGTTAATGCAAACGCTTCCGATGCTGCAAGAAAACCTAAGAAGAAAAAAGGAAAAATCCGTAAGACCATACGTGGAATAATTGTTGCAGTGTTTGCCGTTTATTTTGCTGTGACGGCATACATATTCAGCGTTATATCAAATCTGACATACAACGAACAGGACAGAACAAACAATTCTTATGTGAGAGCATCGGCACTCGAAAAAAGTTTCAACGTTGAAAACATTTTGTTTGTCGGAGTTGATTCAAGAGGAGAAGAAAATTCGAGAAGTGACACGATGATACTTGTTTCAATTGACAAAAAGAACAAGAAAATCAAGCTCACATCTTTCCTTCGTGATACATATGTTACGGTGCCGGGACAAGGGGACATGAAGCTCAATGCTGCTTGTTTTTACGGTGGGCCGAAGCTTGTGATGGATACGATAGAATATAATTTCGGAATAAATATTGACCATTATATGCTTGTTGACTTCGAAGCTTTCAGGGGAGTTATAGACGCAATAGGCGGAGTCGATGTTGATATTACGGAAAATGAAGCACAATATTTAAGAGACACAGTAAAAATTCCTTATATTGTTGAGGGGCCTAACCACCTTAACGGTGGGGCAACGTTGTGGTATTGCAGAATAAGGTATCTTGACAGTGACTTCAACAGAACCCAACGTCAGAGAAAAGTTATATCATCAATTTTAAATTCTGTAAAACATCAGAATCCGTTCAGACTTGTTAACACTGTGAAAGAAGTTTTGCCTTATATTGAAACCGATATGACGCCACTGAAACTCACTTTTTTGTCTGAAATGGTCGGCCTTTTCTATATGAGATATGATATTGTCCAACAGCAAGTTCCATATGATGGAGAATATGAAGACAGATATATAAACAACCAGCTTGTTTTGTATATCGACCTTGAAAATGCATCACAGAAAATCAAAAACTTTATTTACGAATAACAGGTGAAATTATGAAAAAATCCATTATAATAATATGCATGATTTCAGTTTTGCTTCTTGTATCGTGCAATGCAAAAAAACCGACTCTGGAGGAACAGCTTAATACAGAAGAACTGACAGTTCAATCTTATGAAGTCGGAGAGGGTAAAATAGTTGACAATTGTTATAACAGTGATGGTAAACTTGAAAAGATAATTAACCGCAACGAAAAAGGTGAAGTAGAGTCTTTTGATATTTATGAAACAAATGAATATGGCGTAACATCAAAAATAACTTCATATAATTCTGACGGTTCAATGATATCTTTTTCTGAGATGAAATATGACAAAAATTCAAACCAGACACAGTGTGCGACTTATGATGCAGACAAAAAACTTAAAGCACTTGTCAAAAATGAATATGACGAAAAAGGAAACAACATTAAAACCACAACTTATGACGGTGACAAAAACGTTGTCGGATATGAAGTGTTTGAATATGATAAAAACTCTGATATGATAAAAAATGTCGTTTATGATTCCGGCTCAGAAGTTTTACAGGCTTACGCTTATGAATATGACAAAAATTCAAATATGACAAAAATGATAAGCTATGATACGGATATGGAAACCGTTCTTGAATCATATTCCTATGAATACGACAAAAATGGAAACAGAATAAAAGAAACCTGTTATGATTCGCAGGGAAAAGTTGTCAGTCAGACACAAACAAAATTTGATAAAAACGGAAACGTTGTGTCGCAGGACACAAATAATGCACAATAAATTTAAGGAGAATACTAAATGCTTACTACCTCAAACATAGGACTTCAATATGGAGGAAGAACACTTTTTGACCATGTTGACCTCACTTTTTCCAAAGGAAATTGTTACGGAATTATTGGTGCAAACGGTGCGGGAAAATCTACATTTTTGAAAATTCTTTCCGGTGAAATTGAACCCAACAAGGGAGAAGTTCTGATAACTCCCGGTGAAAGAATGTCTGTTCTTAAACAGGACCACTTTGCATATGATGAATATGACGTAATAAAAACTGTACTTCTCGGGAACGCAAAGCTTTGCGAAATAATTGACGAAAAAGAGGCTTTATACAGCAAGGAAGAGTTTACGGAAGAAGATGGCTTAAGAATCAGTGAGCTTGAAGAAGAGTTTGCTGAAATGGACGGCTGGAGCGCAGAAAGTGATGCAGAAATACTCCTGAACGGACTTGGCGTTACAAATGAATTTCACTATTGCAAAATGTCAGAACTTGACAACAAAATTAAGGTTAAAGTGCTTCTTGCTCAGGCACTTTTCGGCAATCCTGATATTTTGCTTATGGACGAGCCTACAAACCATCTTGATATTGACGCAATTCGTTGGCTTGAAGACTTTCTGATGGAATTGGACAACAGTACTGTTATTATTGTCAGCCATGACAGACATTTCCTCAATAAAGTCTGTACTCATACCGTTGACGTTGACTTCGGCAAAATTACAATGTATGTCGGAAACTATGATTTCTGGTATGATTATACTCAGTTGGCTCAAAGACAAATGAGAGAACAAAATAAGAAAAATGAAGCAAAGAAAAAAGAACTTCAGGAATTTATTGCACGATTCAGTGCAAACGCTTCAAAATCAAAACAGGCAACGAGCAGAAAGAAACTTCTTGAAAGCCTTGTGATAGAGGATATGCCTGTTTCATCACGACGTTTTCCGTATGTTGCATTTAAACCTGACCGTTCAATCGGCAACGAAGTGCTTGAAGTTTCTGAAATAACAAAAGTTGTTGGTGACAGAAAAGTTCTTGATGAAGTAAGCTTTACAATTCTGCCGAATGAAAAAGTTGCTTTCACAGGTTCAGATGCGCTTTCAAAAACGACGCTTTTTAAAATTCTTATGGAAGAAGAAACTCCGGACAGCGGTTCTTTCAAATGGGGACTTACAACTTCTCAATCATATCTTCCCAGTGACAACTCTGAATTTTTTGATGGATGCGAAGATAATCTTCTTGACTGGATCAGAAGATATTCAGATCTGATTTTTGAAACAGATGTAAGAGGCTGGCTTGGAAGAATGATGTTTTCAGGTGAAGAAGCCACAAAACAGGCGAGCGTCCTTTCAGGAGGAGAGAGAGTCAGATGTATGCTTTGCAAAATGATGTTGTCGGGAGCCAATGTTCTCATTCTTGACGAGCCAACAGACCATCTTGACCTTGAATCAATCGCAGCTTTAAACGAAGGGCTTTCAAAATTCCCCGGTTCAGTACTTTTAACATCTCACGACCATCAGCTTGTTCAGACGGTTGCAGACAGAATAATTAATATCGAGAACGGAAAAGTGACCTACAATAAAGCTGTGACTTATGACGAATTTCTTGATGAAATGAAAGCGGAAGAAGACAAATGATAAAAGCCGTTATTTTTGATATGGACGGATTGATGTTTGACACGGAAAGACTCGGCAAAATTCTTTGGAATGAATATTCTGAAAAATTTAATCAGCCGATAATTTCCGAAATACACGATATGTGTATGGGAACAAATGTTGAATATCAGAGAACCATTTTTGAAGAAAAACTGGGCAAAGAATTTGATTATGATTCATTCATTGATTATATCTGGGACATGAGAGTGCAGACCGTCAAAGAAAACGGTGTGCCGAAAAAAGAAGGACTTGACGAGCTTATTGCTTTTCTCAGAGATAACAGAATCAAAATTGCAGTTGCAACATCAACTGCATATAACGCGGCAATTGAAAATTTAAAAATTGCAGAGGTTTTTGATTTGTTTGATGCCGTCATCACAGGGGATATGGTGAAAAAATCTAAACCGAATCCAGATATATATTTACTTGCCTGTTCAGAACTTGGCGTAAATCCCGAAGAAGCAATCGGACTGGAAGACAGTTTTAACGGAGTCAAAGCTGTGTATAACGCGGGAATGAAATGCGTTATGATACCTGATTTGGTTGAGCCGGACGAAGAAATTCTTAAACTATGCTATAAAAAAGCGGACAATTTGTTTGAAATTATAGAGCTGATAAAAGAGGAAAACAAATGGAGTATTTAAACGTTTTACAATTAATATGTATTGCTGTTTTTTCCTGCGTTTTAATAGGAATGCAAATGTTTTTTTGCACAAGAAAGAACATAATATTTCTATTTGCTTTACCGACGATTACATTTGTTGCTTCTGTTATTATAACTGCTATAAATTTTCCTGAATTGTCATTCAATAGCTTTTCTGAGGATATAGTAAAAAGTCTGAAAGATTTTTTTATTCTCAACATTCCGACAATAGTTCTGATTGCAATATCTTTTATAACAAGAAAGCTTCATAAAAAACTATAAAAAAATACGCATAACTTCGCTGACATCACATAAGGAAGTTATGCGTACTTTTTCATTCTTTGATATATTGAAGATAACCGAGTTCTTCAAACCCAAGAGATTTATAAAGCTTAATTGCTTTGTCGTTGTTTTTTTCTGCTTCAAGACGTAATCTTGAAAAAGAATAGTTTTTATCCAGATACTCAAAAAATTTTTTCCCGATACCTTTGCCTCTGTAATTTTCTTTGACAAAAATTTCTTCAATCCAGATGACATATCCACCTGCTTCCTGCGAAAACGTTTTTGCCAACAGAGAATATCCGACAATCATTTCGTTTTCTTCAAAAATGATGCAATCAGCGTATGTGTCACTTTTCATCAATTCGTCAAAAGTGTTTTCAATGAATTGCGTCGGAATGTTGTGGGAAACGGCAGGGGAAGAATAAAAGTCCTTTGCCATTGACAGATATTCGTTTTTATCTTTTTCTGAAATTTTTCTGAACATAAGTTTTGACCTCTCATTGACATTATTTTTGAAAATGTTATAATTATATAGTAAGCGTTTTTTGGAGGTGAGATATTATGCCTATTAAAATTGACAATCAATTACCGGCACGTAAAAGTCTTGAGAACGAAAATGTGTTTGTAATGACTGAGTTTCGTGCTCAAAGCCAGGATATCAGACCGCTTAAAATTTTATTGTTAAATCTTATGCCGACAAAAATTGAAACGGAAACACAGATACTCAGACTTTTAAGCAACTCACCGTTGCAGCTTGAAGTTGATTTGTTGCATACTGCGACACATAAATCAAAAAATGTTTCCGAAGAACATCTTACAAAATTTTATAATTCATTTAATGAAATAAGAAACAATCGCTATGACGGAATGATAGTTACAGGAGCGCCTGTCGAAAAAATGGAGTTTGAAGAAGTTGATTATTGGGAAGAGCTCTGCGAAATTTTCGAATGGAGCAAAACAAACGTATATTCAACTTTCAACATTTGTTGGGGCGCACAAGCGTCGTTGTATTACAGATATGGCGTGAAAAAATATCCGTCAGAAAAAAAGGTGTTCGGAATATTCCCTCATCGTGCATTGGATTCATTCCATCCGTTGATCAGAGGTCTTGATGATATATTTTATGTTCCTCATTCACGACATACAGTGCTCAAAATGAGTGACATTGCAAAAGTCAAAGATCTTCAGGTCATTTCATATTCAGAACAGGCAGGAATACATATTCTGTCTGATATGGATTGCAGAAATTTCTTTATAACAGGACACTCTGAATATGATCGTGATACGCTGAAAAATGAATATATGAGAGATGTTAATTTAGGACTTGAAATTGATGTTCCTGTAAACTATTTCCCTGATGACAACCCTGATAATACGCCTGTTGTCACTTGGAGAAGTACGGCAAATCTGATTTTTTCAAATTGGTTAAACTATTTTGTTTATCAGAAAACACCGTATGATTTGTCAAATCTCTGATAAAATATTATCCCTGCTGTCAAGCAGGGATATTTTTATGTAAATTGTTTTTGTGTTAAATTATGAAATCATCTTTAGAAAATTTCATAAGCTCAGGCAAGGCTTCCGGCTCACGCTTTGTTGCGTCATATTTAAAGCTGTGGCATTTGTCGTCACGTTGCATAATGCCGTGCTTTTTGCAGAGAACAGATTTTTTGTCCTCGCTGAGAAACCCAAATCGGCAAACATCACATTTTTTTGCTATATGCTTGTTAAAAAGTTTTCTGTTCATTATCAGCACTTCCAAATGTTATTGTTTTATTGAGTAACAAAACTTGTTTTTTGAATTTCTTTGCAGATGATATCACAAATAATGAGATAAATTCCCGAGCCGATTTTTCTGTAATTTTCGTTGTTCTCGTTGCCACAAAGCATAGCAAAACGATTTCCGATTCTTGACGCGATATTGTTCTGCTTTCTTAAAGCGATGTAATAAAAAGTGAATGCGTCAGTTGTGTCTTCGTAAAGATCGTTGTCAGAAGCCATAAGGTTTTCATACATTGAGTTGACTGCAATTGTAGAAAGCAGGGGAATGTTGATGCTGCGATGAAGAGTTGATTCTGCTGTAAAAGTCAAAAGAAGTCTGATCTGATATAAAACTTTTTCGTTGACAGATGCGTCTTTTATCATATTTTTAAAATCTTCATCTTCAATTATATCAAAATCAAAAACAAGATCAGCAATTGTCTGCCCGAGTTTACTTGCTTTGGCGATGTTACCGTTATTTCTCTGCGCATTTGTTTCTTCAACAAGTTTTAACAAAGTTTCAGCATCATCATCTTTTTTTTCTTTTACAAAAATTTTAATATCCTCATCATTAAAATCAATCATTGTAATCACCTGTTATTTTGTGGCTGCAAGAGCAGCTTCTTTTTTCTGCATTCTTTTTCTTCTTGCTTTGTAAGAAATAAGTTCTTCAAGATTTTTTTCAGGTGTTGTAAATTGCCCTACGGTTATAGTTCTTTTGTTATAAAAACCGTGGAAATCAGAACCGCCTGTTGCAAGAATTTTATTTTTCTTTGCAATTTTAATTATGTTTTCAGTAGTTTCTTCGTCGTTATATGGAGACCATGCTTCAAGCCCGTCAATTCCAAGGGAAATCAGATGTTCAATTTCTTCATCGGAATATTTTCCTGAATGTGCAAGAATTGCAACGCCGCCTGCCTCATGGATTGCTTCAATGACAGCTTTAGTGTTTTCGTATTTAGGCTGAACAAGTACACTGCTTTTTCCTTCAGGAGTAAACAATTCGTCATACAAGTCTGAATAAACAGAAGAAGAATAGCCTATTTCCATTAAAGCTTTCATAATATGATGAATAAAAATGTTTGTTGAGCCTGATGCGCATTTTGTAACAAGGTCAGGAGTAATGGGGTATTTTTTTGCCACATTTATTATCATATACTGACTAGCCTTGCGACATGCAAGGGAATTTTTTCTGCAAAGACCTTCGAGACGGTCAGGACTGTCGGCAAGATAGCAGAGGATATCAACTTCCTTCTGAGTTTTTTCATCTACAGAAGAAATTTCAACTCCACTGATAACGTTAATTCCGTGTCTTTCTCCGATGAGCTTGGCTCTGACGTTTCCGGCCTGACAGTTTTTATCGGTGATTGATATGGTGTCAATACCTCTTTTTTTGGCAAGAATAATGAGGTCGTCAATTCCCAACGAACCATCTGATAATTTAGTGTGACAATGCAAATCTACGGACAAAATATTTCTCTCCCTGTTCTATAATCTGGTCAGAGTGTGCAATTTTTAATGATTTTAAGCAACACACTCCCTAATATAATTTTATTATACTCTCAATTGTTATCTTTTTCAAGAGTTTATGGCAAATTAATTCAAAATAATTTAAAAAGTTTTTACATTTAAGGTATTGATTTTTATATTAAAGTTATGTAAAATTGTTTTGTATTTATTGGAAAGGAGACTAGTTTTATGGACCCAATAAATTTTAACGACAGATCAGGTTCGATAAAAACATTTATGCAGAATATATTTTCGAAAAAAGAGGGAGAGGAAACAGTTCCTAAAAACTCAGTAAGAAAAAATATAATATGTATTTTGCTTACCGTTATTCTTGCTGCAGTGTTGTATTATTTTATGTTGCCTGTTATGAATTTCAAAGAGATAAAAATGTATTTTTATTTAGGCATTGTTCTGGCAGCGTATCCAGTTTTTTTGCATATTGTGTCGGGAGCGTTGCTTGACGAAGGAAAGAAAAATTATGCAAAGAGAAGAACAAAACCGTTTGTTATTCTTATTTTCGTTTTGATTCTCACGGTAGTCGGCGGACTTTTCTCATCTGCAATATTTTTCAGAGCAAAAAGTTACAGCAAATTGATGGACGTGCAAATGGGAGATTTTGCAAATGATGTTGATGAAATTGATTTTTCAAGCGTGCCTATGCTTGACAAAGCGTCAGCTCAGAAACTTGGAGCAAGACAACTCGGCAAACTTTCAGAATATGTTTCGCAGTATGAAGATGCTCAGTATTATACTCAGATAAACTATAAAAATGTTCCTGTCAGAGTGACAACTCTCAGATATGCCAATATCATTAAATGGTTAACAAATGTCAAAGAGGGTATTCCTGCATATATGATAGTTGATATGACAACGCAGGAAGTTGAAGTTGTTAAACTTGAAGAAGGAATCAAATATTCTCCTGCTGAACATTTCAACAGACTTCTGACAAGACATCTCAGATTTGAATATCCGACATATATTTTTGATGAACCGACATTTGAAATTGACGATGACGGACATCCTTATTGGATTTGCGCAAGACTTGACAAAACAATCGGCCTTTTCGGAGGAGACGATGTAATAGGTATAGTAATTGTTGACGCAGTAAGCGGTGAAACAGAATATTACGACATTGATACAGTCAAGAATGATGAATCACTTCAATGGATAGATATGGTATATTCGTCAAATCTTCTTGTTGAACAGTACAATTATTATGGCCAATATTCAAGAGGCTTCTGGAATTCAGTTCTCGGTCAGAAAGACGTTAAAATTACATCTGAGGGTTACAATTACCTTGCTTTGAACAATGACGTTTATATGTATACAGGTGTAACATCAGTAACAAATGATGATTCTATTATAGGATTTATTCTGTGTAACCAGAGAACAAAAGAAACTTCTTTCTATAAAATCTCAGGTGCAACCGAATATTCGGCAATGGGCTCAGCAGAAGGTAAAGTTCAACAATACAAATACGATGCCACATTCCCGTTGCTTCTGAATATAAACAATGAACCTACTTTCTTTATGGCGTTGAAGGACTCTGAGGGTCTTGTTAAAATGTATTCTCTTGTAAACGTTTCTCAGTATCAGATAGTTGTAACGGCAACAACTCTTGAAGAATGTCTTGTTGCCTACAACAATGAGCGTTCCAAGGTTACAACAGATGATACCAACGAAGAAAATCAGATAAAAGATATACAGATAACCGGTGTCATTGAAGATATCCGCACAGCAGTTCTTGGCGGTGAAAGTTATTATTACTTCAAGTTTGTAGGAAAAGATTCATATTATTGCATTGCCGCTTCTTCTTCACAAAACGCAATTATTCTCAACAAAGGTGAAACTGTTACGGTGACAATCAGCAGTAATGTTAACAAAGACAGTGACATCATTCAGGCAAAGTCAATCAACTGAAAATATTAAAAAAATATATGGATTATGAGATGATTTTAAAATCATTTCTCATAATCCATTTTTTATTGCACAATTAAAATTGCAAGATAATTGCGTGGTTAAACAGCGGTTAACCGATGCCCATAACTTCAATCGGGTCAGCGATTTCTCCACCGACTGTCATTTCAAAATGAAGATGAGGTTCGTCGGCAGCTTCTGAAGGAATCACACCCACCGTACCGACAGTTTCGCCTTGCTGGAGAACATCACCCACAGAAGGAGTTGTACCTTCTTTCAATCCACAATATTTTGCAACGATTGAATCTCCATGGTCAATTTCAACAACCCTTTAAGTCAAGAATGAGATTTTTGGTATCTGCCAGATTTTCACTGATGGTTTTGTCAAGTGCGGGCGCGGTGATCGTATCCAGTCTGCCCGCAATTTCCAGTGTTGTTGCCTC
>JAFOEP010000062.1 GCA_017380115.1 Clostridia bacterium
AAAGACGTGTTGGACAAGCTTGGATTAAAAGACGTGTCTGACAAAATATTTGCTCTTGAAGGATATATTTTCCCTGACACATATGAATTTTATAAAAATGAAAAAGCAGAAATTGTTGTTGCAAAATTTATTGACAATTTTCTTGTGAAAGTTACAGATGAAATGTATGAAAAGGCAAACAACATGGGATATAAAATGGATGAAATAATAACGATTGCATCTATTGTTCAAAAAGAAGCAGGATTGATTGAGGAAAATCCAAAGGTTGCATCTGTAATATACAACAGATTAAACGATGGGATGCAGATTCAATGCGATGTAACTTCAAATTATCTTAAAAAATATGTAGAACCTCACGTTGATGAATATTCAGAAGAATATGAAAACAAATATGACACGTTTAAATGCATCGCTTTGCCGTCAGGCGCAATATGCAATCCCGGTGTTGAATGTATAAAAGCTGCACTTGACCCGGCAGAAACGGAATATTTCTTTTTTGTGACGGACAGTAAAGATGTAACTAAATTCTATTTTTCAAAGACTTATAATGAACATATTTCCAATTGTCATATCGCAGGATATACAGGGTATTAAAGTGAACAAAAATAATATGTAAATACATATATTTTTTAATATTTTATTAATTGACATAGTGCTTGATTGTTGATATAATAATGCGAATAAAGAATATGAATGAGAGGGAAATGTATGAACAGAAAAGTAATTAATATAGTTTCATGTATTGTTGCGTTTGCTGTTGTAATGACATCCGGTGTGTTTTTGTTTCGCCATTTCAATGCAAAAGAAAACATAGTTATACTCAATAATATTCCCAAAGAAACAACAACACAAAAAACAGAAGAAGAAACAGAGGAAAATATAACACAGGAAGCCGACGAAAAAGAGGAAGCAACTCAGGCTGAAGAAGTAACAGAAAATATTGTTACGACAACGTATAAAACTACTCAGAACATTCAGGTTCAGACGACTGTACCTGTAACTGACAAAGCTCCGACGATTTCTGAGGAAACAGTAAAAAAAGAAGCAGGAACGCTTGGGTTTATGTGGAATGAAAAGGACCAGGTATTCTATTCAGCAAAAGACCCGTGGCAAAGAGCTTTCGGATATAATGAAATATATGATTTCGGCGCACAATTTGTTGTAATATATTTTGATACAGTCAGAATAAAATTCAATTATGAAGGCTATGATTGGATGGTACAATTGTGGAAAGGACAGTACGGATTTGTTCTTTTAGGTGCAGAAGTCGGAGTTTATTATAAGCATGAGGGCATGCCGGTTGAACACTATGTCTGCACAGACAACAGTAAACGATTAAAAGTAGGATATACCTGCTACGACCACGATGAAGTATTGTTTACAAGAACATATCAGGACACATGGTGGCTCACTGGCTTTGTGCCGGGCAAACTTGATAAATTCAATGACCGTTCTGAAATGGCAATACAATTAAGAATAACATTGAAATCATCAGCTATGAAGAACGCATTTGTTGAGGGCTTGAAAAAATGCGGATTCACTCAGGGCTCAGCAAAATCATCAAACCCTGACACATATTACACTAAAAATAATGATGTTTATATTTATTGGCAGTATATAACACAAAATTAAAATTAAATTTATCAAAATGCTTGACAAATAATATTGGCAGGTATATAATAACAATAATAGTACGATGCAAAAGCATCTTTTATAGAAAGGAAAATTAATTATGAAGAAATTTTTAAGCGTTCTTTGTGCAGTAGCTCTTTTCATGACAATGTCAATCGGAGCATTCGCAGTTGAATTACCGGAATTAGATCAGGATACAATCAATGCAGTATCTGAAAGTGCACAGGAAATAATCGGACAGCTTGTTTCAGACGTAAACTCAGTTCTTGACAAAGCTGATGCAAAAACTCTCAGAGAATATCTTTCAGAAATTGCTGACCAGATCTTGGCAGAAACAGGTTATGAAATTGATGTTGACAAAGTAGCTGACGCTCTTATCGAAAAAGGCATTGATGTTGACACTGTAAAAGTTTTGACAGCAAGCCAGATGGATGATCTTACACAAGCTATTTTTGATTCAATTGAAGAAGAATATGGCGAAGAAACAGTTGACAATTTCTATGAAACACTTAAAAACAGTGGAATAGTTAACTGGTTTGCAAACCTTTATGTTCAGACACCTGATACAACAGAAGAACCGGTAGAAGAACCTGAAACTGAGGAAGTAATCGATATCCCAGAAGAAGAAATTCCAGCAACAGGCGACGTTTCTGTTATTGGTGGAGTTGCAGTTCTTGCAGTAGCTATCGGAACAGCATTCATTTGCACAAAGAAAGCTAAAAAAGACGAAGAATAATTAAATTTTTAAATATTTAAGCGGACGATTTAATCGTCCGCTTTTTTGTTATGTGTTAAACCACAAGTTTTACTTGTGGAAAACAAAAAAGCGAAAGCGTTCATTCGAGCAAAAAAGACCTCCTTTGATATAATGGGAGAAGCAATATCAACCGCAAAAAATCAAAGGAGGACGAATGAATGGA
>JAFOEP010000063.1 GCA_017380115.1 Clostridia bacterium
AATAAGTAAATCTGTATAACCAGCAGAACCACCAGCTGTAGTGAATGCTTGGTTTGTAGGACCGCCTCCCGTCAACAAGAAGATGACATTAAAGTTATTAATATGAAAAATAAATGTCGTTCATTGAAAGAACAACGTCAATTTCACTCTCATAATCTCCGAATCCGTTTTTTATGTAGCTGCACTTTGCAGGACACGGAGAAATAAAATAAACGCAAATATCTTCGTCTGTTAATTCGGGATTTTTTTCCTTGGCTCTGATTTTTGCATCATGCGCAGCAATTTCCATTGGTGGCAAGATAGGCAAAATGTTATCCTTAAGATATGGAAACCTCAAAGTTATCAACCTTGTTATTGCAGGACAAGCAGAGCTTATAACAGGTTTTTTTATCCCTTCTGTTTTCAAATATAATCTTGTATATGCAGAAACCAATTCTGCACTTTTAGCAACTTCATAAACTTCGTCAAAACCAAGGTCGTATAATCCTTGCAAAACAGTGTCAACATTTTCGAGTCTTTCAAACTGTCCGAAAAGTGATGGTGGCACAATTGCAATTTTGCACTTGTAATCACGATAGTTTTCAAATTTGCTGTATCTGACTTTTTTTGCTTTGTGAGGACAAACTCTCACGCATTCACCACAGTCAATGCATCTGACAGGGTTTATCTGAGCATGTCCGTCACGAATTCTGATTGCCTCAGTAGGACAATAACGCAAACACGTTGTACAACCCGTGCATTTGCTTTTGTCCAGCGTTACCGAATGTTCATATTCTTTCATACAATTCACCCGATTCAGAATTTATTATACAGGAATGTTTACGACCATAGTAATTGTCGTGCCCTCCCCGACTTTGGATTTGATATCCATTTTATCAGTATATTTTTTCATATTCGGCAATCCCATTCCGGCGCCGAAACCCAGAGAACGTATGTTGTCTTTTGCTGTTGAATATCCTTCCTGCATTGCAAGTTCGATATCCTTAATTCCCGGACCATGGTCTTCAAGAATTATCTCGATTCTGTCTTCATAAACATTTATATCTGCTTCTCCGCCTCCGGCGTGAATTACCATATTGATTTCGCCTTCATACATAGCTATTGAAACCTGTCTGATAATTTCAGCAGGAAGACCGAGTTGTCTGAGATTCTTTTTGACATTTACCGATGCCTGACCGGCAGATGTAAAATCCGAACCGTCAACAATATAGTGTAAATTCAATACATCACTCATAACTTCTTACCATTGCCGACCAAGCCGTTAACATAAAGTGTGCCACAAGCGTCATAAAGACGTTTGCTTGTTCTCAGAAGAACAATTCCACTTTCCTTGGCAAGTTTTATCATCTCTTCGTTCGGAGACTTAGATCTAACGAAAACAATACATACCATATCCATCATTTCAGCAGTTCTGATAACCTGAGAATTGACAAGGCCCGTCAGAAGTACAGCTTGATCCTTGACGTATGCCAACACATCACTCATCATATCACTGCCGCATGCTGAATAAACATGTTTTCCAAGATATTCCTCGCCACAAATTATTTCAGCGTCAAGCAATTCCTTAATATTTATTATTTTCATATTTAACCGTTCCCCTGTTTTTTACAATTGATCAGTTGTATTTTGCCAAAATTCCTTCAACATCGTCTGCTGTTATTGTTCCGTAAACATCATCATTAATTGTCATAACCGGAGCAAGTCCACATGCGCCGATGCAACGACAAGCTTCAATTGAAAACTTTCCGTCCTCAGTGCATTCGCCTGATGAAATCTGGAGTATTTCTTCAATTTTGTCAACCAATTCCTGAGCGCCTTTAACATAGCAAGCTGTTCCAAGGCATACGGAAATGTTGTATTTACCTTTTGGTGACAATGCAAATTGTGCATAGAATGTTGAAACACCGTATATTTTTTCTATCGGAACATTCATTCCTTCTGCTATCATTGCTTGAACCTCAAACGGAAGATATCCGTAGATTTCCTGTGCCTCCTGCATCACGTGCATGAGTTGACTTTTGTCGTTACAGTTTTCTGCAATTACGGCTTTAAGTTTAGCTTCCTGTTCAGGAGTACCCTTGAACGGAAGTTTGCTGATTTTCTTTAACATTCAGCTTCTTCCTCCCTTTATTTATATGTATAATATTATGTCGCAAGTATGAAAGTTTGTTAAATTTTAATCATACTTTTACATTCCTATATAATATACCAAAAAAATATTGTTTTGTCTATATAAAAACAAAATAAATTTTCGTTTTTCTAAAAATTTTTACCTTATTTTTGGATTTTTTCACTTTGATGTTAAATATTGTACAATTTCGATTGAAAATTATTCCTTGACAAAGCAACTTCTTAATATTATTATTTAATTGAATATTATTTATTCGGGAGGTTCAGATATGCAAAACATTGATTTTGAATACCTTGTAAATGCTACTCTTGAAAAAGATAAAAACGCTTTCAGAAAGCTTTATGATATATCAAGCAGTAAAAATTATTTTGTTGCACTTTGCGTAACAAAAGATGAGCAGAAGGCTGTGAAAATTATTCAATCGGCTTATTTTTCTATGTACAACAGACTTCCCAGATTGAAATATCCTGTAATGTTTGAAAAATGGTTCAGCAGAATTGTCTGAAAAACAATTTATGATTTTGTCGTTTCCTCCGATTCTTCACTTTTTGAAGACTTTGGTATGATTGAAATTGATGCTTTTGATGACGAGCTCTATGCCAGAAATATCCCGGAAGAAAAAATGTATCTTTCCGAAAACGACAAAATTGCTGCAACAGA
>JAFOEP010000064.1 GCA_017380115.1 Clostridia bacterium
AAATGGTGTCAGAGAAATTTTTTTTGGGGTTTCACCGAGAATTGTCATACATAAAAAATGACCTGATTCGTGAAGAAAAGCTGAAAACAGATTGAGAAATATCATTTTTGATTTGTCAAAAATTGAAATCAGACAGATACAAACAGCAAAGAAAAAACTGATCGTTACGGTTGTTTTTTTAAACCTGAGAGTCATGGCTTTCCAAAACGTACAGTGGATTTACTTTTTTGCCGTTGATTTCAATCGTGAAATGCAAATGAGGGCCTGTTGAGTTACCTGTTGACCCGACAAGAGCAATGGCTTCACCTTTTCTGACAACGGTGTTTTCTTTGACAAGAATTTCTGAGCAGTGAAGATATTTTGTGATAAGTCCGTCACCGTGGCTTAAAATGACAAAATTTCCCGAAGCACTGTCATAACCTGTTTGCGTGACTGTGCCGTAGTAAGCAGCTTTAATTTTTTCGTTCATATTTGCTGCAATATCCAATCCTGAATGAAAACTCCAGATGCCTGTCACGGGATTAACTCTGTAACCAAAAGCTGAGCTGATTCTTCCACTGACAGGGGTACAGATTGTTGATGAAGTCATAAAAGGGGAAAAAAGAGTGTTGCTTGTGGCAGAATAAACGGCAACATCGTCGCCACCCTTTCCTAAATTGTCGTTGTCATTGTCGGCTTGAGAAGATGAAGAAACAGTGGTCGTTTCTGATTTCACAACTAATTTTGCAGCACTTTTCACATCTGCCCAGATTTCGCTGACGGACATATCTTTCTGAGTATATTTTTCATAATAGTTCTTTAACGAGTCAAAAGAGCTGCCACCTGATTTGCTGACGGCAAAAATTATTCCGACAATAACGGCACAAAGTAAAAATTGAGTCACAATTACTCTTGCGATATGGTCATCTTTCTTTTCAGGTTTTTTTGCTTTTCGTCTTTCCCGCATTTCGTGCAATTCGTCTTGCTGTTTGATATTTTCGTCCAATTCAGGCACCTCCAAAATAAAAAACCTCTGCACATAATAAATATGTCCAGAGGTATGAATTTATGATATATTCAGAAGTGTCAGATGTCTTTTTCTCTGCAATTAAGAACAATTTCGTCAGGAATGTTTTCAAGTTTAACATATTCAACCCCTGAAGCATCCATCATTCTTTTTGATGCACGTACACCGACTGTGTCACGGTATTTGTCGGAAATATAAATCACTTTTTTGATACCGCTTTGTATAATGGCTTTTGCACATTCGTTGCAAGGGAAAAGCGGGACATAAATTCTGCAACCGTTAAGAGAATTTCCCGTATGATTCAGAATGGCGTTCAACTCTGCATGACAAACATAGGGATATTTAGTGTCAAATTCGTCGCCTTCTCTTTCCCACGGAAATTGGTCATCGTCGCAACCGATAGGAAAACCGTTGTATCCGACAGACATAATTTTGTTGCAGTCATCAACAATACAAGCACCAACCTGTGTGTTAGGGTCTTTACTTCTTTTGGCAGAAAGTAATGCTATCCCCATAAAATATTCGTCCCATGAAATGTAGTCGCTTCTTTTAGACAAAAATAACACTCCCTTTGTATGATTTCTTTCAGTATACCATAACGCTTTTTTAAAAGCAACAAAAATTCTTTGTATTTTCAGATAGTATATGATACAATAATATTGTCGGAGGTGGAATATGAAATATTATAGCATTGACAGAATCGAAGAAAATATAGCGGTGTTGATTGACGACGATGGAAATAAAATTGAAATCGAAGTTCAACAATTGCCGGAAGGGATAAGAGAAGGAGATGTTCTGAAATCTGAAAACGGAGAATATCTTTCAGATGAAGAAGAAACAAAAAGAAGAAAAGAACGGATATTATCTTTGCGAAATAAGCTTTTTAAGAAAAAATAAGGCAACCCGTCAGCAGACTGAGGTTGCCTTTTTGTTATTTCTTGCCTTTGATGATTGGCGAGATTTTTTTGTAAACTAAAAATGTAACAACAACGCTGAGTAAACCTTTAAAGAAAGTAAACGGAGTGTTGAAGATCAGGAGTGCCTCAATCAAAGAATCTACTGACGGCAATATTGCCTGATATGCCCCGAGAATTGCTTCCATCGGCATCGCTTTTGCGTA
Organism: Clostridia bacterium; assembly: GCA_017380115.1. GTDB lineage: Bacteria > Bacillota > Clostridia > Oscillospirales > Acutalibacteraceae > SIG575. The sequence continues at coordinate 2,127 of JAFOEP010000064.1, forward strand.
AATCGGATATATGACATAGTAGTTTGAAATGATGCTCATTCCCGACATCAGAAATGCGCCAAGGAGAGAACCGAGCAACGCTCCGGCACGGTTTTTCTTGTGTTTATAAACAAGACCTGCTGTTGCTGTGAAAACTGCTGTGAGTATGAAGTTTGAAAATTCACCGACACAAGCAGTCTGCGTTTTGAGCATGTTCACAAGGTTTGTAACAAGGCAGACAGCCACACCGTAAACGGGACCCATTGAAAATGATGCTATCAAAGCAGGGAATGATGAAAAGTCAATTTTTAAAAATGACGGCACCAACGGAATGCTGAAGCTTCCCCAGAACATTAACACTGCAGACATTGCTGAAAAAATGGCAGTGACGGCAATGTTTCGTGTTTTGCTCATCTGATTGCTTGTTTTCATATGTATTACCTCCAAAAAAAAGAAAAATCCTGCAAGATAAACCTCGCAGGAAAAAACCTAAGAAATAAAACTTCTTTCATCCGGACTATACCGTCGGCTTCGGAATTCAACCGAATCAACCACTGACGTGGCTCGTGGGCTATACCACCGGTGGGGAATTGCACCCCGCCCCCAAAGTTTAACTTACCTTTACAATTATACAGAAAAACGCCTATATGTCAAGATATTAATCATAAAAATCAATTATGTCTGAAACAGTTTCAAAACTTTTAAGAGTCTCGTCAGAAACTTCCTGCAAAAATTCGTCTTCAAGAGTCATTGCAAGGTCAACCATATCAAGACTGTCTGCGCCGAGGTCTTCCACCAGATTTGTGTCCGGTGTGACATAATCCTCATCTACTGCAAATTGTTCGCATATTATATTTTTTATTTTCTCAAACAAACTAAAACCTCCTAACCTAATGTTTGATAAATCAAAAAATAAACTTAAGTAATAATATAGCGTCTGTTGATTTTATAATCAATAGACAAAATGTAAACTTTATCTTTTGTTTTCGCTTACTATATAATATACTATTGTTGTTATAATGTGTCAATGAAAATCAAATTATTTTATAAATAAAAATAAATTTTATGAAAAAGCAAAAAACAAAGCCAACACGCAAAAGTTACAAAAAAGTTACAACAATTTTTGCAAGAAACAAAACACAAAATTGCAAAATTTACTAATTTGAAAAATTTTGTGCAATTTAAGAGTGATATCATCAGAGAAGATTTTGACTGTAAAGTAAATTTCCTTTAGGGTGTGGAAAATTCGGTGGAAAAAGTGGAAATTCCCCTATATTACGCTGTTAAAATTTTAAAATTCGACAAAATATTTGTAAAGTTTCTAACTTTACACCGAATTTTCCACCAGATTTTAAAAAAATACAATTATTCTTTGAATATACATTTGCAAGATTTATTAAAATTTTTTATCAAATTTTAAATATTTCTTTAAAATCTGATGCAAAAAAGTTTTTGTCAAGCAACAAAACGGTTACAAATTTGTAATATTAAATAACAAATAATTGCAAGAAAACGCATATAATTTTTCAATTTATCGAATTTTATGTTTTTGTGTCAAATAGCTCAAAATTCATAAAACTTTTGGTTAAAATGTAGAAAAACAAGCAAAAAAAGTGACCGTTTTATTCAGCGGTATGTTTTTTTGCTGAACAAACAGTCACCAAAACTATATAATTATGAAAAATATTTCAACAAATCGTCAACCTTATCAGTTTCTTCCCACTTAACGCCAAGGTCTTCTCTGCCGATGTGACCGTAAGCAGCAAGATTTTTATAAATAGGCTTTCTTAAATCGAGTTGAGAAATAATTGCAGACGGACGCAAATCAAAAATTTCGTTTACAGCTTCAGCAAGTTTGTCATCGCTGTATTTGCCCGTTGAGAATGTATCAACAAAAACGGAAACAGGTTTTGCGACACCGATTGCATAAGCCAACTGAACTTCACATTTCTTTGCAAGACCGGCTTTTACAATATTCTTAGCAACATATCTTGCGGCATAAGCAGCACTTCTGTCAACTTTTGTCGGGTCTTTTCCGCTGAAAGCACCGCCACCGTGGCGTGAATAACCGCCGTAAGTGTCAACGATAATCTTTCTACCTGTCAGACCACTGTCGCCGTTTGGACCACCGGTGACAAATCTGCCTGTTGGATTGACATAAACAACAGTCTTTTCGTCAATCAGATTCTCAGGAATAATCTCGTCAATAACATATTTTCTGATGTCTTTACGAATCTGTTCAAGCTCAACATCAGGGCTATGCTGAGAAGAAATAACAATTGTGTCTACTCTGACTATTTTTTCATCATCATATTCAACAGTAACCTGAGTTTTTCCGTCAGGTCTGAGATATGGTAATGTA